>CAZJBZ010000090.1:0-2649 GCA_964543975.1 uncultured Spirochaetales bacterium | reverse complement strand
GCGAGAAAAGAAGTCGAATACGGGTCGATCAAAAAGCGGCGCTTCCACTCTTCCTGTCAGCCCCTTTCGTACCGCGTAAAAAAGAGCCGGTGCTGGACCAGTTGAAAGGGGGGCTGCAGCCAATGAGGAAGCCTCTCCCTGGAGGAGAATCGTGCAAGACCGGATCTTTCAGGTGTATCCACCGCGGATCATCCGAATGGAATAGCGGAGTGATATTTCTTGGATCAAGTGCTTCGACCGTTGGAACTGAGAGATAATCGATGGACCATACCCCGGTGCCCGATCTCTGAAACTCTCGCAGTCCCGTCGGATAGGGAATGTCTTTTTCCGTGGACACAAACAGTTCGACCCTGTCGTCGACCAAACGAAGCGCGGTCCCCTCGATTGAGAGTACTTTTTTACCGTCAACAGTTAAATCGTGCTTGGAAAAAGAGAGGACCTTTTTGAACGACCAGGCATTGTCATCGGACCTGAACACAGCCAGTTCCAAACCACGCTCTCCGGCGGATAGTCCGGTACGTGAATCTCCGGCGTTCCGATATCTTCCGACCAGATAAAACGTGCCGGCAGATAATCAACAAAGCAGATTCCATACACTTTTTGAAACTGGGCATATGGTCAATAAATAATCTTTTTGCGAAATAGTTAACAGGATAGCTCGTACAATTAGCCGTGCTATCAAATTTCTTTAATGACATTTTTTTTTCAATTTTGCTTCCTCATTTAGAAGCAGCAGACCCGTTTTCCCTGTATTACAAGATATAATGGGACAATACGATAATGCTTGGAAAGACATTATAAAACTGCACTTCAAAGATTTTCTCGACTTCTACTTTCCGGAAGTCTCACAACAGATTAATTGGCAACGGCCCCCTGAATTTCTAGATAAAGAACTTCAAAAGATCCATCCGAAGGACACGACCCAGGACCGATACGCTGACCTTTTGGTCAAAGTCGCCTTACGAAACGATGGAGAGAACCTTTTTTATTGTCATATCGAAGTGCAAAACAATAGAGAAACGGCCTTTACCGAACGATTGTTTCACTATACCATACGTATCTACGAACGGCTGCATAGTTTTCCGGTTAGTCTGGTCGTTCTCACCGATGATGATCCTGCGTTCTATCCTGACGCCTTCGAGATAACCACTGTCGGTCGATATGTACGAGTTGAATTCCAAGTGACAAAACTATTATACTTTGAGGAGCATCAGGCTAAGTTGCTACGGAGCCGCAATCCATTTGCCTATGTGACGATCGTACAGCTGGAAGTGAACGCACTCAAACGAAGACGGTTGTCCGACGCTAATGCACGTTTTGTTCTGAAGAAACGGCTGATCATGCGACTTTTTCGAGCAGGTTTCAAAAAAGGCTACATTCGGTCGCTGTTGCTTTTTCTCGATTGGATGCTTCAGTTACCGAAAGAGATTGAACATCAATTGACTGATGAGGTTGATCAAGAAATGGGAGGTAAACGAATGGCCTACATAACAAGTTGGGAACGCATAGGTCTTGAGAGAGGTCTTCAGAAAGGTAAATTGGAGGAGAAGCGCGATATACTTATGCGTCAATTGGATAAGAAGTTTTCCCTTGCAAATGAAGAACGAAAACAGATCGAACAATGTGAGGACGTGGACAAACTGGACGCTGCTATCGACGCATTCGTCTTCGCTGAAACGAAAACGGAAGTATTACAACAGTTGGATTAGGGAGGCCCCATCGCTCTCAGTTCTTCTATCCTTACCCGCCGTTTTTTTGCCACACGGGCTATCACCCGGGGAATGGTGGCGAGAAGCGATTCCGCCTGTTCGGCCACCGTATCGTAGAATACGGTCGTCTTCTCCTCGATGTCGGCGGCCCGGGCGGCTGAACTCGATAGGTCGGCACCGTGGGGCACAGTCGGATCGAAACGGACCGCCTCCAAGTCCAACCCTTCAAACGAGAACATCGCTTCCAGTGCATCCGAGATGGTCTCCTGGTAGGTCCGAACCAGGAGCGTCTTGTTCTTGCCGTTCTCCTTAGCGTATTTTAAAAACGTGTCCTGCTTGTCGGGAAACGCCGATGCCAAGTTCTCATACAGTTTCGCCGAATCGTCTTCAATCTGTTCGATCGTTTCGATAATCGCGGATGCCGTTAAATTGGGACCTTCCATTAAAACCACCTCTGAATAACCACTTTGCTTTCGGTAAAAAACCTGATCGATTCCTGTCCCTGACCGTGCAAGGTACCGAAAAATGAATCCTTCATCCCGCTGAAGGGGAAAAACGCCATGGGGGCGGCGATACCGACATTGATTCCGATGTTGCCGCATACGGTTCGGTACTGGAACTCACGCGCCCACTTCCCGCTTCCGGTAAAAATCGATGCCGCGTTTCCGTACGGGTTGTCATGGATCATTTCGATCGCTTCATCCAGATTCGCAGCCTTCATCATCATGGCGACCGGGCCGAATATCTCCTCCCGGGCGATGGTCATCTCGGTCGTAACCTCGTCGAAAATCGTTGGACCGGCAAAACAGGTATCCGGATAATCACCCTGGATGTGCGGATTTCTCCCGTCGAGCTTCATCACGGCCCCTTCCTGGAGGCCTTTCTCGATATAGCCGACAACACTCTTCTTCTTCGATTCGTCGCGAAGCGGTCCCATCTG
>CAZJBZ010000089.1:6630-13656 GCA_964543975.1 uncultured Spirochaetales bacterium | reverse complement strand
TCGATCTCAATGCCATACCCGATGCCCTTCCCGCGCTCGCGGTGGTCGGCTGTTACGCGGAAGGGACCACCCGCCTTGTCAACGTGCCTCAGGCACGCCTCAAGGAAACCGACAGGATATCGGTCATGAAGCAGGAATTATCAAAGTTGGGTGCTGAAATCGAAGAAAGGGATGACGGACTTATCATTCGGAAAAGCAGATTACGTGGTGCGACGGTTTTCGGCCATCACGACCATCGGGTGGTCATGGCCCTATCGGTGGCGGCCCTTGCCGCAAAGGGAGAGACGGTCGTAGACACAGCCGAAGCGGTCTCGGTAACGTTTCCCGAATTTTTCTCGCTTCTCGAACAGCTGCGAAAAGAGTAAGAGCAGTGCGGGACGGTCGAGAAACCGACAGAGGAAGCAATCACCGCTTATCCCCGCCGTTGTGAATGAGGCTCAAAGGACAGAGATGTACAGTGAAGACGGTCTGATGAAAGATGATGAAGGAAGAACACTCATTTTACGGGGAGTCAACCTGGGCGGCAGCTCAAAAATCCCCAAAATACCTGACGGTGCAACCTATCGAATGCGCGGTTTTTTTGATCATAAAGATGTTTCCTTCGTCGGGCGGCCGTTCCCTTTGGAAGAGGCGGATGAGCATTTTCAGCGTCTCGAAACGTGGGGACTCTATTTCATACGCCTGGTAGTCACATGGGAGGCAATCGAACATGCCGGACCGGGAAAGTACGATACCGATTATTTGGACTATCTTGAAGCATTAACGGCAAAAGCGGCGGAGTACGGTCTCAACCTCTCTATCGATCCTCATCAAGATGTTTGGAGCCGATGGACCGGAGGAGACGGCGCGCCTGCCTGGACTCTGGAAGCGATAGGAATGGACCCCACAAATATGCATCAAACCGGGGCGGCACTTCTTCACAATCATAGCGAAGGCAGCTATCCCGCAATGATCTGGCCGACCAATTATACCAGGTTCGGTGCCGCGACCATGTTCACCCTCTTTTTCGGAGGGCACCGTTTCGCGCCGCTAACGAGGATCAACAACGTACCGGTCCAAGATTATCTCCAAAATCACTATATCAACGCCTTCAAAGAAGTTGCTCTTCGATTACGACGGTTTTCAAATATCGTGGGGTTCGGATGTATGAATGAACCTCATCCCGGCTTTATCGGCCATACCGATCTCAACACCCATTTCTCATGGGAGCTGAAAAACGGTATTACTCCCACGCCGTTTCAATCGATGCTGTCCTGCTCCGGCATTCCGCAGCATGTCGACAAATATTCATTTTCATTGTTAGGGGCACGAAAGAAGGGAGAGAAAATTGTCAATAAAGAGGGGGTCCCCCTCTGGAAACCGGGAAAGGAATGCGTTTGGAAACGGAACGGAGTGTGGTCGCTTGAAAACTTTACTCCACGACTCTTGAAACCGCACTATTTTGAGAGGGTGAACGGAGCATCAATCGATTTCGCAAATGACTTTTTAAAACCTTTCTTAAAGAGATTTTACCAATCGATCGTATCGGCAGTTCCTTCAACATACATATTCGTGGAGGGTGTGCCGGGGGAGAAGCCTCCCCGCTGGAACATCAAGGACGGAAGCAGAATCATCTATACCGCCCACTGGTACGACAACATCACCCTGATGACCAAACGGTACCATCCGAGAATAGGACACGATGCGGTCAACGGACGGATCGTATTCGGTAAAACAAACGTTTACCGCTCTTTTGTGGACCAACTTCATCACCATAAAACCGCTGGGAAAGAGCTGCTCTCTAACGCTCCTACTCTCATCGGTGAATTTGGTCTTCCTTTCGACCTAAAACGAGGAAGAGCATACAATACCAATGATTTCTCCGATCACATCCGCGCCCTCGATACCTATTACAGCGCCATGGATGAGAATTTGCTCGGATGCACCATCTGGAACTACACCTCGGACAACACAAACAGGTACGGCGACCAATGGAACGGTGAAGATCTCTCGATCTTTAGCAAAGACCAACAAGACAAACCGGAAGAGATCAATTCCGGAGGAAGAGCCGTCTCCGGTTTCTGCAGACCGTACGCCTATAAAATAGCAGGGACACCTCTTATGATGAAATTCGATCTTCGCTCGAGAGAGTTTGTTTTAACCTATACTCCGAACCTTTCGATAGAAGAACCTTCGGAGATATTCGTCCCTCGGCACCACTATCCCGAAGGTTACGCGGTGAATATCTCCGCCGGAAGTTTCCGTAAGGACCAAAGGACACAAAGGCTCTTCATCTATCACTCTTACATGGATACACCGCATTCGGTGATCATCAAACCGCCGCGATAAAAAAGTTACGTGGCCGAAAGCTACAAGGCCCTCTCGACAATCGTATTGAGTCGTTTTACAAAATCGCTTGGATTTTTCAATTCCGCCCCTTCGGCTAAGAGGGCCTGGTCCAGCAGCAAGAAGCTGACATCCTCAATCGTTTTCTCATCTTCACTATTTTGAAGTTTGACTACAATCGGATGGGTAGGATTTATTTCGAGGATCGGCTTTATCTCCGGCAGGTCTTTCTGCCCCATGGCCTTCATCATCTGCTGCATCTGCATGGTCGGATCATCCTTGTCCGCGACAATACAGGAGGGGCTCGAGCTGAGACGCCCGCTGGCGACAACATCCTTTACCCGATCACCGAGTGCCTTCTTAATCTTTGTGATTAACGGTTTAACCTCTTTTTCTTTCTTTTTGTCTTTTTCCGTTTTCAGCTCTTCATCCGCGCCGCTGCGATTGACCGATTTCAACTCGACATCCTTATAGGTGCCGATGCCGGGCACGATAATTTCGTCGACCTCGTCATCCATGATGAGAACTTCCAAGCCTTTCTCACGATACGCTTCCAAGAGCGGGGAATTACGAAGCGTCTCCTCCTTTTCTCCGGTTATGTAATAGATGGCTTTCTGGTCCTCTTTCATCCGTTCTTTATACGAGGCAAGGCTTACCATTCCTTCTTCTTCGGAGGATTTAAACCGCACCAGTTCCAACAATGTCTCACGATTGCCGAAATCGGAATAGAGACCCTCCTTGAGGGGCCGATTGTACTCCTGAATGAACTCTTTATACTTCTCCGGATTGTTCGCCGCCATATCGGAGAATTCACCCAACAGTTTCTTGACCGACGCGGACCGGATGCTCGCCATAACACGATTCTGCTGCAGTATCTCCCTGCTGACATTAAGAGGCAGGTCTTCACTGTCGATGATACCCCTTACAAACCGCAGATAGACCGGCATCAGCTCTTTTTCATCATCGGTGATAAAGACCCGTTTTACATAGAGCCGCACGCCCGACTTATAATCCGCATAATACATATCGAAGGGGGCTTTTTTCGGAACATAGAAGAGGGTCGTATATTCGAGCGTTCCCTCCGCTTTCGTATGAACATAATGGAGAGGCTCCTCGGTATCATGGAAAAAGGTTTTATAAAACTCATAGTAATCTTCGTCGGTTAATTCCGATTTCGCCCTTTTCCACATGGCGGAGGCGGTATTGATCTGGGTGACCTTATGCTCCCGCTTTTCCTTTCGATCATCCCCTTCACCTTCATACTGAACTTCATCGTATTCCAAGTAGATGGGGAAAGCGATGTGGTCGGAATATTTTTTAATGATATTTTCAAGCTGCCACCGATTGGCAAACTCCTTGCCCTCTTCGTCCAAGTGAAGCGTGACCGTCGTCCCTTGCCCCTCTTTCTCCGCCTCTTCTATGGTAAAATCGCCTTTTCCGTCACTGGTCCATTTCCATGCCTTCTCTTCCCCCGCTTTTCGGGAAACGACATCGACCGAATCAGCAACCATAAATGAAGAGTAGAAGCCGACACCAAAACGACCGATGAGATTCGCGTCTTTTTTCGCGTCGCCCGTCATCTGAGAGAGAAAGTTCTTGGTTCCGGATCGCGCGATGGTCCCCAGCTGCTCCCTCAAATCCTCTTCATTCATCCCGATTCCCGTATCCGATATCGTTATGGTCTCTTTGTCCTTTTCATCGAATGAAATATCGATCCTGGGATCAAATTTCATCGATTTAAACTGATCGTCGGTCAACGTGAGATATTTTAATTTATCTAAAGCGTCGGAACTGTTCGAAATCAACTCTCTAAGGAAAATTTCTTTATGAGAATATAGAGAATGGATAATGAGATTGAGCAGTTGAGATACTTCCGTCTGGAATTGAAACGTTTCCATGTAAATCTCCTCTCTGTCTTGTAGATATCGATCTTCCTAAAATTAATAAAAAACTCTTTTAACGGCAATTATTAACGACGGAATTCCTCCTAATACGACACCTCACCTCACCAAAAAGGGCCGGAAAGGGAAATTGATAACAATTACATTCGGTGGTATAATGATTTATGGGGTAATAGCCCACTCCAAGGGGGACCGAATAATGAGTTTTTACCGTATTCCGATTCTAAATATCCTTTTTATTTTCCTTCTCCTCTTACCTTTTGCCGCGTGTGATAAAGACGAAGTGAAAGCGGAACCGGAAAGGCCGGAAGAGACGGAAACCTCGTACGCTCAGACGGAACCGGGGACCGAGACCGAAGAGCTCGAACCGTTGGAAATTCCGGATTTCGATCAAGGTTTAATCACCTATTTTACCGGCAACGTCTATATCCTCGACGGAGAAGAGTGGTGGGACGTCGCAATCGGTGATTTCGTCGAAAAGGATGATGTTATAAAAACGGAACTGGAATCGTACTGTGAAATTCAGTTCGGCGAGGCTGCCGTTGTAAAAATACAGGAGAACACCGAATTGGCGATGGAAACGCTCATTCTGCAGCCCGAAAATTCCAACCTGGCACTGAACATGAAAAACGGTTCGGTGTTGTGCAAGGTACAAAAACTTACCGGGGACAAACAATTTAAAGTGAAGACCCAAACGGCTGTCTGCGGGGTCAGGGGCACCGAGTTCGGGGTCATGTCGTCTCCCGACTTAAAGACGAAGGTGGCCGTCCGGGAGGGCGCGGTATCGGTCCTTCCCTCCAATTTGGATGTCGATAAACTGAAAGAGAAGGCCGCAACTGAAGACACGGGGGTGCGAAAAATTATCGATACAATCGAAGAGTCCGCCCCTCTTGTCCAGGCGAATCAGGAGATGGAGATTGAAGAAGAGGATGTAAAAAACTCGGAAAAAACGGTCAAAGAGATTGAAAAAGTAATTGAAGAGATTTCCCAAGAAGGAGCACCCCGGGTAAAGACTGAAAAAATCGCGAAGCTTACAAAAACGATAGAAACGCAAAAAACGGAAGTTACGGAAACGGTCAAACCGGCGAAAGCAATTTCCGAAGAGAGCAAGGAAGAACTGAAAGCGATGGACGCCATGGGTCTTTTAACAATTCCTGTCGGCCCGAAAGACGAGAAAGCGGCGGAAAAGCGGCCGGACCTCGTAAAGATCGCCTTGGAGATTGACCCTGACGATGCTCTTATCGAAGTCAACGGAAATCCCGAAGGACGGGGAAAGTATTCTCGAATTTACAATCCGGGGGAAGAGATTCGATTCATGATAAGCAGGGCAGGCTATGAAACACGCGCGTTGGAAATAACAACCTCTCCCGAAACCCAAAAACTATATAAAATCTCGCTAAAGAAAGCAGCAGAACCAATAACCGAACAGATTACCGTCGATGCCGCGCCCAATGACGCCGAAATCTTCTTAAACGGAGAGAGAGTAGGAAAAGGAAGTTTTACCGATCAATTTGAAACTGGGAAACTACTCGCTTTCACAATTCGGAAGAAAGGTTACAAGGAGAAACAGCTCGATATCGAGGTCGGCGAAGGTACAAAAAAGAGCTATTCTGTGTCACTGGAGAAAAATCAGGCGGAGATCGGTGTCCAAACCTACCCCGGAGACGCCGAGATATACCTTGACGGTTCGATGGTGGGCGAAGGTAACTATAAAAAATCGTTTGAAACCGGGGAAAAACTCTCCTTTACAATACAAAAAGAAGGCTATGAGCCGCAAACCCTCGAGATCGAAGTCAAAGAGGGGGCCGGCAAAGTTTACGACGTTTCTCTAACCAAAAAGCAAACGGAAAAAGAGGCGGCGAAGGAGGAAGAGATCGTCATACGAACGACTCCCGACGACGCGGAAATCCTCTTGAACGGTGAACGGGTAGGCCGAGGGACCTTTTCCGGTTCCTTCGAATACGGAAATAATCTTGCCTTCACCTTCAGG
Source organism: uncultured Spirochaetales bacterium (assembly GCA_964543975.1). GTDB lineage: Bacteria > Spirochaetota > Spirochaetia > SPDA01 > CAZJBZ01 > CAZJBZ01. The sequence continues at coordinate 7,440 of CAZJBZ010000089.1, read as the reverse complement.
GCGGAAGGGCATGAAACCGAGAATATGGAGCTGAACGTGCAGTCGGGTTCGGGTAAAATCTATTCGATAACCTTAGAACCGATTACCGAAACAATAACGTTTGAAGTCACGCCCCGCGATGCCGACATTTTTTTAAACGGCCGGAAGGTCGCGTCGGGTTCTTACGCCGACACCTTTCAAGTTGGTGAAACAATCTCTTTTACGGCGAAAAAACCGGGGTTTCAAGCAGCGGAGCGTACAATAACGGTTACCGAAGGATCGGGGAGGAGCTACACCGTCAACCTCGAACCTTTGACCGAGCGGGTCGTCATTCGGACATCACCGAGAAACGCCGATATCATCTATAACGGACGTACGGTCGGAACCGGCTATTTTACCGACGAGTTTCCGGTAGGCGAGGACCTCTCTTTCATCATTCAAGAAAACGGCTACAAGGAAAAAACGGTCTCTCTGACTGTTGAAGAGGGCGAGGAGCACACCTATGCCGTAACCTTGGAACCGCTGTTAAAACAGGTTACCCTTCGCACGACCCCCGACAACGCCGCCATCTATCTTGACGGGAAAAAAGTCGGCGACGGCTCATTCACCGATAATTTTCAATTCGGCCGGCAACTGACGTTCATCATCCGGAAGGAAGGCTACGTTGATGAACAACTCAGTTTTTCAGTCAACGAAACGACCGAACGGACCTACACTGTTACCCTGGAGACGGAAATCGTGACCGAAACGGTTGCCATTAAAACAACGCCCGCCGATGCCTCTATCAGCATTAATGGAAGATCTGTAGGAAGAGGGAGTTTTTCCGAAGAG
>CAZJBZ010000089.1:0-6620 GCA_964543975.1 uncultured Spirochaetales bacterium | reverse complement strand
TACGAAGCAGGGGAAAGGCTCACTATTCGAGCGGAACTCGACGGATACGAAACAGCCGCGACAACCGTTACGGTAAGTGCCCAAATGGATCCGATTACCCTCAAATTGACCCCGAAAACGATCGAAGCGGCATTCCAATTTTCGAAAGGACAAATCGTGGGCGGCGTAACCACCGATGGAAAAAACATCTACACGGCAGACCGGTTCGGCACGTTAAGCGCGGTTACGCTCTCAGGCCGCTCCGTGTGGAGCATCGACACGACAAACAGCCCCAACGAAAACTCTTTTCCGGTACTGATCGACGGCCGATTGTACTTCTCGGGATCGCGTGAGTTTATCATTGCGGACGCAAGCTCGGGCGAGATCATCACCCGGGCCGATTTATCAGGCTCTTCCGCCCATCTTTTCGGAAGACGAACGGTCGATTTTGACCGAAACACAGCGCTGTTTCCTACCAACGATACGATTAACCTGATCGATAAAAGGAGCGGCGCGACCGTCAAAGAGGTCCCGGTCCCGAAAGGTTCACGCATGACACCCGGAGTCTGGGACGGTAAAATCGTTATCACGGACCAACAGGGAGCACTCCTGGTTATCGATCCGGAAAAAGCAGGAACTGTTGAAGCCTCCGTAACAACAAGCGCGGTCCAACCGGTCGCTGCAGCGGTCACCATCTATCGGGACAAGGCGTTTTTCTCCGGAAGAAAGGGGACGGTTGTCTGTATCGACCTGAATCTGCAGCGCGTCGTATGGGAAAGAAGGTTGCCCGGTAACGCGTCGGTTTTTACCGATGTTCAGGTGGGACCCGCCGGTGCTTACGTCTATTCGAAAGGGGCGATCTACGGCTTGTCCATGGTAGACGGGAACGAACTCTTCGCTCCCATAACCGGAGTGACCTCCCCTCCCCTCTGCCATAACAACCGTTTGTATTACGGTACACCGAACGAGGTGGTGATAAGAAACGCCGCGAACGGAACAGTCGAACAGGTTTTTACAATCGACGACCAGACAACGGCCAGACCCGTCGTAACGGGAAGCGGTAAACTGATTGTCGGCACCAAAATCGGGAAAGGATTCGTCCTTAATCCGTAAGAGGGGGCAGTTCGCGTCTTACGCGTAAAACGCGTTCACATTGACATTCTCTCTCATTGTTTTTATGATCGGGCTACATACATTTTGAGGAGCCCTTCATGTCTTACACGAATAATCCCCTTTATCAATTGACCCCCCCTCGAGTCAACGGTCTTTTAGAGAGATTTAAGCAGCGTATATGGAAGAAGAAATCCGACCTTGATGTTTACGGGGGACCGCTCAATGAGGGGTACATCGATTTGTACAGCGCACAGAAGCAGACTTTCAACACGGTAGTCCCCGGAGAAATCTTCGCCGGTCCCGGTTCAACCTGGCAGCAACGCTGGTTTCGGCTGGACATTCCAAAGGCGGATTCCGAAGAGTTGGGACGCCGCTATCTTTTCTGGGTAAGCGGCGGGGAAACAACCGTGTATTACAACGGAAATCCGTGGGCCGGTCTGGATATAGCGCACCGTTACTGTCTCTTACCCGATGAAGCATGCACCCTCTGGCTCGATACGGGGACCTATCAAAGCGGTATTTGGTATCGGGTGCCGGAGATGGAGCTCGATCGGTTCGGCTGCCGTTTCGACGGCGCGTGCATAAGCCTTCGGGATGAGAAACGATGGGAAACGTACTGGGACGTCCACTGCCTTGCCGAATTGATGAAACACCATCTTACCGAAGAGGGATGGGTAGAACGAAGACTCGGTCTTCGGGAACCCCTCTATAGTGCTCCTCCCGTGCTGCGTCTTCTGCTTCATGAATTGGAAAAGGCGTGTGACCTCTACGAAAATGAAGGGTTGGGGCCTTTCGCCGATTACATAAAAAAGATTTATGAAAAGCTCCCCGCCGCCGCCTGGCAGGGCTTCGCCTCGATCATCGGACACGCTCATATCGATTTGGTATGGCTTTGGCCTGAAAATGTCGGAAGGCGGAAACATATTCATACCTTTTCAACCGTTCTGCGGCTTATGGAGAAATATCCTGAGTTCCGTTTCATCCATAGTCAGCCGTTGGCCTATAATCACGTTAAAGAATCGGAGCCCGCTCTCTTTAAACAGGTCCGACAACGCATCGAAGAGAAACGGTGGGAACCGACCGGCGGGTTCGTCGTGGAGTGCGACGTCAATATCCCCTGCGGCGAAGCACTGGTCAGAGAATTGGTCTACGGACAACGGCAGTTCGCCGAGCTCCGCAATGGAGAGTTGAGCAGTACGGTTTGGGTACCGGACGTTTTCGGCTATTCCAACTGCCTTCCACAACTGATGGCCCAAGCTGGAATTTCCAGTTTCTTCACCACGAAAATCATTTGGTCTAATATAACCAGGTTCCCCCATAATGCCTTCAGATGGAAAGGAGCGGACGGCAGCGAAATCGTGACCTTTCTTTGTCCCGTCGGTTACAATGAAACTGTGGAACTGAACTCGATCATCGAAGCGTTGTCCCAACAGACACAATCGGGTATTCACCCGGACGCACTGCTTCCTGTCGGTTTCGGTGACGGAGGCGGAGGGCCGACCCCCGAAATGTGCGAGCGGGCACGACGATATCGAAATTTATCGACCGTTCCGCGGACACGATGGGCGCGGGCAGAAGATTTCTTTGAAGAATTATTGAAAAAGAAAGAAAACCTCCCCGCGTTCGAGGGGGAATTGTACCTCGAACTGCACCGCGGTACCTACACCTCTCAAGCTCAGATGAAGGAATACTACAGAAAATCGGAAAAAAGTCTCCAGGCACGGGAAGCGGTCCGGGTACTTGGCGAGAGGGGACCGATCGATTGGTCCGATTGGCTTCGCGTCTGTCTCGCCCAATTCCACGACGCACTGCCCGGCAGCTCCATCGGAATCGTGTATGAAGAACTGGTCCCCGAACTGAAGGAGATCGGCGAACGACAGCTATCCCATGCGCGGAAAGAATTGGAAGAGGTCCAGGGAACAAGTGAATCGGTACTCTCGGTTTTTAATCCGGTTCTCATCCCTCGAAGAGGGGTTATTACGCTTACAGAAGAAGAGTACTCCGCTCTCGGCGGCAGTGCCCACAAGGACACGCAAACCCCATCATCAACCGTACAGAAGGTCCCGGCAGGAGGCACCGACGCGGCGAAAAAGTATTGTGTTCCCGTTTGTGCCTCCGGATTGGAAACGGTCTCCCTTGCCTCCCCTTTTCCTCTTGAAAATCCGAGTACCGCGACGGGAACTGTCCTCGATAACGGACTTGTTCGGACACAGTTCAACGACGAGGGACGACTTTCCGCTCTGACCATCGACGAAGAGGAGGTCCTGCTTCGGGCCCCTGCCGGATTCAAGCTCTATCCCGATTATCCCGCGGACTGGGACGCCTGGGACATCGACCGACACACTCTGGCTATGGGAAGCGAATGCTGCAGAGAAATCGATCTTCAGATAAACGAATCGGGACCCGTGCGGGCCTCGCTTTCAGGAAAGACAAGCCTCGGTGATAACAGCTCTCTCACGGTGACCTATTCTCTTGAGGCGGACTCTCCCTATCTGTTCATAGAGATGGACGTAGAGTGGCGGGAATCGCACAAACTATTGAAATACCTCTTTCCTACCGACTATCACGGAAGGACCGCCCGTTACGGCTGTCCCTTCGGTAGTATTTACAGACCGCAAAAAACCGGGTTCCCTAATGAAGAATCGCAGTGGGAAGTTCCCGGCAGCAGATGGGCGGCCGTTTCCGACGATAAGGAGTCACGCGGTTTAGCGGTGATCACCGAATCGAAATATGGGTTTTCCTGCCGTGACGGAGAATTAGGCGTCAGTTTACTGCGCGCCCCATCCCATCCTGACCCAAACGCGGACAGGGGAAAACACACCATACGGTTTGCCGTAGGATTGCACCGGATCCATACCGTCGCCGGCAGGCTTTCTACAGCGGCGGCTGCCGAGTCACTCTATGCACCACTTCTTTTAACCAAGGCAAAAACAAGCAGGAAGCCGCCGGTGGCCCTAAAAAACGGCGGTTCCTTGGTCCCCGCGTGGATACTGCCTGCCGAAACGAAAGAGGGCTACACCATTCGCCTCCATGAAACCTCGGGGGACAGAGGGAGCGCTATTCTCTCATTCGACCGGGCCCCACAGGCGATCACCCTGGTCGACTTCTTGGAAAGAGAGAACGCCGCGGTAAATGGTGGGTTGAAGAAGCTGGACGACACGACCTACGAGTTGTCATATAAACCGTATAAGATTATCAGCGTGCTGGTAGAACGGTAGGGAGAAGGCCCTCACCCGCTATATATCTTCTATTATACTAACCTCTTTCATGGTCTTTGCCGAGGGAGAAACCTCGAACGTTTTTACTTCAAAAGGCCGTAATTCTACCGTCTCTCGCATATTAAAAAGAGGAAACCGTACGGTCGCTGAACGGCGATTACCGGTCGGTTCGAACAACCGCAGAATGTAGGCGGCATCCTCCCTCATTCCTTTCACCGTTTCCAACGACTGCTTAAAAGCGGACACAACGACCGCTTCATCGTCCACAACGGCAAACGGCTCCGGTTTCCTCCCCTCGCCTGAAGGATAAAAGCTCAACGGGAACGGCTTCTCGTTTCTCGCTTGGGCTTCTCGGTCGATTTTTTCCATCCGCTCCTCCAAAGGGCCGCCTTTAATCCAGAAGGTAAAAAGTCTTTCTCCTTGGTCGATCCGCGGTGAAAACCTGTCCTGAACGACCAGACGCCTGTCTTCCGTCTTTACCGGAAGTGCCGCGTACGCGGGTGAACGCAGGAGAGTCGGACGAAGCTCTCCGTTTGTAAAGCTGGAGCCGTAAGTACCGATGTTAATACAGGTAAGGGCCGCGTTTCGTTTTTTCGACGCTGCGGCGGTCCACTTTTGCGCCACCGCCTCATCTCCGTTTGCGGGAAGCTCCTGGCGACCGAAGGCAACCTGTCCAAGAAACGTTCCCTCCTCGAAGGTCGTCGGAATGGACAACTTCAAGAGACGGTCTTTCTCGTTTAGATAACAGCGAATATCCACTTCCAATTCGCTGCCCTGTTTCGGTATGCAGTACCGCAGAACGATAAAGGAGGAATTATACTCGAATAACGCCTCAATTATCGTACGGACCTCTCCGTCTTCGATGACCCTGACCGAATCGAGCGCCTTCTCCGAAACCGCCGAGAGCCAGGTCCCCTTCTCCGTTCCCATTAATTGAAACGATCCCGTGACATCTTTAAACCCATGGACGAGAGACCCCCACGGATCTTCGCTGTCTTCAATAACAAGGGGTTTAAACGCTCCGGGCTTCAGAAAAGAGACACCGTCCACTTCGTAGCTATCGATAAGACCTGTCTTTTTGTTAACGGTAACGGTGCAGTCAGCTGTTTCAACAACAAAGCAGTCTCCTCTCTCCTTCACCTGACGGGGAGGTTTCGCGTCCTCCATCCTCATCCTGCAATCGTACCGGGAGATGGTACCCGGCTCTAATACATCGCGAAAAACGATCCTTTTCCGCCAGTCCACCGGAAGATTGCCTTCTTCCTTCTCCAATTGCGCCGGGACCTTCTTCCCGTCCTTATACACATCGGGTATGGTTACTTTTTCACTCCAGTTGATGTCCGGCAGTTGAAACTCTACCGTGACCACATCTTCTACAGGATAGGGATGAGGATTGTAAACCATCACCGGTAGTTCACCCTCGATCGCCTTTGGCTGCCCGTTGCAGAGGGCGAAAAAGAGCCTGGCCCTTATCCGGGACAACGTCTCTATTCCATGCCCCATAATATTGAGCGACCACTCTTCAACCGGTTGAATTGAGGAGCCGGGGAGAATATCGTGGAATTGGGAAAACATCAGGTCCCGGCCCGCCTCTTCCAGTTCTCTGCCTGGATAGTTTACTAATCCGGCCATCGCGGCATGGCCGGCCATCTTTTCCGTTTGATAAAGAAGATTTTCCAGCTGCCGATGTTTCTGTTTTATTCTCACCTGTGATGTGTAACAGCCGACCCCCCACGGATTGAGGTCCCGTTCCACGCGAGGCAGCGGCTTTCCGCTTTTCTCGGCCGCCGTTCTTAATTCGGTAAAATACTCTTCGGGCGTGGAATGTCGCATCATTATTTCATTCCGATGCTTCTTCATCAGTTTCTCGATGTTCTCCACGTCTTCCCTGCTGGGGCCGCCGCCATGGTTCCCGATGCCCCACAGCACCATGCCGACTTCCTTATCTGGATGGGCTTCAAGCCAATCGGAGATTTTCTCAGCCGCTTTTCCTTTGCGGCTTAAGTACATGCTGAATGCCCTGTGGCCGGTCACTTCCGAGCCGTCGAAACCGACCCAGGTAAAATCATTTTCAGGAAGTTCCATATGGTCCGGTTGCGGTCTGCAAAAGAGATAGCTGTCATATCCGGCTTTTTTCATGATCTGCACCAATCCCCTGGTATGACCGAACGGATCGAAATTGATGGCCGTCGTCGGTTCCTGGTTGAACGTAGACCGGAAGTAGTACCGGCCGTGCAAAATTTGACGTACAAATGATTCACCGCTGGGCATGTTGCAGTCCGGTTGGATGAACCATCCGCCCATGATATG
>CAZJBZ010000088.1:11139-13745 GCA_964543975.1 uncultured Spirochaetales bacterium | reverse complement strand
GGATGAAGTCTGATTGCATTCTCATCGCACACATTCAAAACGATGCTAAGATTTTTCATGAATAATTTAGGGTCCAGCTGATACGAGTGCCAATCCAACCAAACACGTAAAGTGTTTAATTTTGGAAAGTATGCCTTGCCCCTTTTAATTTCATCCCGCCATACAGACTCATCGAAATCGCTCCACATTTCGGCTAATGTCGTAGTGTAACTAGGATTATAATTGAAACCGCGCATTTCGCGACAAATTGTGTTTAACTCAGTCATAAAGCCTCCAATTCTTTGAATGAAAAAATTATAAAGCCCTTCAGAATGAGTACACAAGATAACGAAGGTAACAAAATAAAAAATGTTGAGCTAAAGTAATGTTACCTTCGTAGTTGTCAAACGACCTAGTCGACTCATTTGGAAACATCTTAAGCTCATCGACTCAGTCAATTCATAGCTTCCCCGATAATCAGTAATGGACGTACCGCTTCATATCGTTCCAGTACGTCGAAAGCGTCTTTCCATGCTGAAAGCGGGAAACGGTGGGTAATCAATGGTGCCGTCACGACCTTTCCCTCGGCAAGATAGCGAAGCCCCTTCTCCCAATCTTTTCGCAGCGAACTGTAGGAGAAGAATATGGATAGACCTTTCGATACGAAAGTGTCCCAGGGAATCCGTACTGCTTCACGGCCTGTAATGCCGGATACCGTCATGCGGCCGCCTCGACGCAGGACCGCACCGCCCATGGTAATCGCCTGCGGGCTGCCGGAGGCTTCCGCCACCACATCGGCGCCATATTCCCCGGTTGCCGCCATGATCACGTTCACGACATCATCCTTCTCGACATTGAGTGGTTTGAGACCAAGCCCCCGCGCGCATGCGAAACGGACTTCTTCGTCTTTGGAGGTGCCGACGATATAGACCCTGCCGGCCCCTTCAGCCAGCGCCACTTGTCCCAGCAGGAGGCCGATCGCTCCGACGCCGAACACGACGACCGTATCTCCTTCTTCAATAAAGCACCGCGCCGTTAAGGCATGCACCGCGACGGCAAGCGGCTCACTCAGGGCGGCATCTTCGAGGGCGACACCGGCCGGTATGTTGTGGAGCAGATGGGCGGGTAGTCTTACGTATTCGGCAAAACTGCCGTCGGAATGGATCCCCATAGCTTTTTTATGCGGACAGAGGTTCGGCAGTCCCATCCTGCAAATCCGGCATGTGCCGCACGCGAAAGGATTATTCTCACTGACGACCCGGGCACCCGGTGAAAATGTCGATACCTCTTTGCCGACGCGTTCCACAATTCCTGAAAACTCATGTCCTAAAGTAAAAGGAGGTGAATTGGCAAACCGATCGTGAAACAGATGAACATCTGTTGCGCATACAGCCGAATATTTGACTTTAATTAACACATCGTTCGGCCCTACTTCCGGGACCTTCATGTCTTTCAGTTCGATATTGCCGACACCCCTGCAGGTTTTAACCAATGCCTTCATGTCATTCTACCGAAAGCCTACGCGCCTTCGAGGGATGTCGAGGTGTATGGTTCGCGGCTGATGAGTTGGCTGGTCATCCCTCCGTCCGCGACGATATTGGCACCGGTGATGTAACTTGAATCATCACTTGCTAAGAAAACCGCTATCTTTGCAATCTCTTCCGGTTTTCCAACGCGCTCCATAGGTATGTTGGAATTCCAAAACTCGGTACAGGCCTTCATATCAGGGGCCGCCGCTTTGATGTCCGTCCAAATCTGGGTATCGATAAGCCCGGGTGAAAGAGCATTGAACCGTATTCCCCGCGGCCCGTACTCAACTGCCAGGGCCTTAGTCATACCGACCATACCCCACTTAGCCGCATCATATGGGGCGGCACCCGGGAGTCCGGCAACGGTATGCACGGAGGTTATGTTAATGACACTTCCGCCGCCGTGTTTCAACATGTCGATGACCGCCCGGCGGGTGCACAGATAGGCCCCGCGCAGGTCGGTATTTATTACCCGGTCCCAATCAGCAGGCTCGGTCTCTTCAAAAGGTTTTACAAAATTAACACCGGCATTGTTTACCAGTACATCTACTCGTCCGTAGGTTTCTATCGCCGTATCGAACAGCTGCTGCACATCTTCTTCTTTGGAAACATCGCACTGCATAAAAATAGCCTGCCCCCCATTGCGGACGATTTCAGCGACCACCGGTTGGCCGTTGGTGCTTCGCCGCGACGCGGCAACAACTTGGGCCCCTTCTTTTGCGAATATCTCCGCCAGCGTTTTCCCTATCCCTGCACCGGTTCCTGTGATGACCGCGACCTTGTTGTGTAGTTTCATGTTTTTCCTCACAAATTACAGATCAATATTTATCCACTTTAGTTTATTAAAAAAAATAATTTTTACTATTGACACACCTATGTACATATGTTAGTATCGACCCATGTGCTTGTCAAGCGGCCATTACTACTCTACGTTTATCGAAAGATAGATTGAAAAAAACGCGTAGAAGTATATGCTTATGAACAGTATTTTCAAGGAGAAAAAAATGAAAAAAATAATCATGATGATTGTGATGTTGATTTTCGTTGGGGTAATAGCTTTTACCGCCGGCCAAAAAGAACAGGATGAAATCACAACAC
>CAZJBZ010000088.1:0-11129 GCA_964543975.1 uncultured Spirochaetales bacterium | reverse complement strand
AAAGCCTACACCTTATGCTATCATTGATAGACCACAAAGAAGTAGTCATTGAGTATTTAGATTTGTTTACTGAAAAGTTAAAAAACGAAAAATCCATAGAGCTTGATTATGAATTAGAGTTTTTCTACGCACGACAACCGGAGATTTTAAAAACAAAACTTGCAACAGGAGCAAATCTTGATATTTATACAGCCCATCCTATCAATGATGGACCGGACTTTGATGATGCCGGATATATCAAAGACCTATCTGATCAACCCCTATCAGAGAAAATTTTGGATACTGTGAAGCCTTTTGTTGTGTCAGATACGGGAAAATTAAGGGGAATACCCTTAAATGCCGTATATTGGGGCTACTTATATAACGATGCGATTTTTAAGGAAGTCGGTATCAAACCTGCCATGACCATATCTGAAATGAGTGATAACTGTAATAAATTATCACTAGCCGGGTATACCCCATTTTCATTAACATACAAACAACAGAATGTACCAAACCTTCCTACCGTACTCATCATGAGCCAGCTTATTAAGACAAAATTGCCTGATTTTTCAGAAAGAATGTATCAAGATAAAGGTAGCTTTACAGAGGCTAAGAAATACCTGTTTAATGTTATCGACCTTCTTCATAAGTTCGGGACCGAAAGACCACTCGAAGTAGGTAACGATGAGGGGGCAAATAAATTTGCTAATGGAGAAGCAGCAATGTGGGTAAATGGCCCATGGATGGCTACGAGTATCTTAAACGCTAATCCTGATACAGATTTCTTAACGGCTCCATTACCCATCTCTGATGATCCGAACGACACCCTCATCAATATCGGGGTGGGTGGTATGCTCGTCGTCAACGATAAGGCAACCGATATGGAACTAGCACTTGATTTTGCCAATTTCTGGTTGGATGATGAATATTCTTCACAACTTTATCAGCAGATGAATCAAACTCCTATTGCTACGGTTCATAATTATGAATCTTTTCCATGGGAAAAGATGGCAATTGAATTTGTACGTCAAGGTAAAGCATGTATTGACTATCGAAGGCCTGCGGATGTTGTTATGGAAATGGGTAAAATGATTCAAGCATATTATTTAAAACGTGCAACTCAAGATGAACTTATTCAGCAAGTAGACCGGGCCTGGCAGGAATATAATAAACGACAGCGAGAAAAATAACTGTCGAAGATTTTATGACATCGTTAAATAAGGCATTTTAAATTTGCGATATCTTAGGATGTTTGGCATTTATATCAAACATCCTACTGTTTGTTATCTATTTATTATTAAACATGCAGACAGGTTTTATTTGCAGATTAGTTTTATTAGTTAAAACAAATCCCATGAAACACTAAAGGCAATTAATATTAATGTTAACCAAACTGAATCACAAATATTTTTCATTGTTTTTATTCATTCTACCGGCACTGATCGTTTATCTAGTTTTTAGAATTATTCCTACGATTGGTGGAATCGTATATAGCTTTACAAGTTGGGATGGATTGAATGCCGCTGTTAATTTTATTGGTGTTAAGAATTATCTGGACCTACTATCCGACCGAGATTTTATTTACAGTTTTGGAATTACATTCAAATACGTTTTCTTTGCAATTATATTACACAATTTTGTTGCTTTATTTTTAGCATTGCTGATTGAAAATGCCGGTAGAACTAAAGGAATTTTTAGAACTATATTCTTTTACCCAAATATGTTCAGTCTGTTGGTCGGCGGATACATGTGGACATTCGTATTCTCAAAAGCCTTTGTTGATGTTGGACGAAATACTTTTTTGACTTTCTTTGATCAATCCTGGTTCGGAGATCCTCAACTAGCTTTCATTACAATTATTACTGTTTCGACATGGATCGGCATGGGATACAATATGATTATTTACATCGCTGCATTGAACGGCATTCCCGATGAACTAATCGAATGCGCACATATCGATGGTGCCGGACCTATTACAACATTCTTTAAAATAAAACTTCCACTAATAATGCACGCACTTACAATTTGCATTTTTCTCACCATCCGGGCCGCTTTTAAAGCATTCGATGTCGTTGTTGCACTGACTAATGGTGGACCAGCCGGTACTACGGAAGTTGTCGCGTTAAACGTTTACATAGAAGCTTTTATTAAAAGTAATTACGGGTACGCAAGTGCAAAAGCAATAATTCTATTTCTGGTAATCTTTGTTGTAGCAATTATCCAACTCTCCGTAATGAAAAGATTGGAGGTAGACCTTTGATTAAAAATATGAATTGGCGGAAAAAAACCAAAGCATTATTATTTTTTTCAATTTTAACGATTTTGGCTGCAGTTTATCTTTTTCCCGTTTACATATCCTTGATAAACTCTTTCAAATCGAAGGGTGAACTATTTAACAATGTTCTTCAATTTCCGCAACATGTAACTTTTGATAACTATATTACCGCTTTAAAAAAACTTGAATATGTTAGAAGTTTTTACAATTCTTTTGTTGTCACAGTTTTCAGTGTAGTAGGTATTGTCATGACCGGTTCACTGGCGGGCTACAAACTAGCAAGAACGCCAGGAAAATTGAGTGATTTTCTTTTGGTTTTTTTTGTAATTGCAATGGTAATTCCTTTTCAAACAGTTATGATTACACTCGTTAAAGTGACAATGGAACTCAGAATATATGGTAAACTGTTCGGTCTCGCGCTTGTACATATCGGAATTGGAGTAAATATGTCCGTTTTTTTATACCACAGGTTTACAAAATCAACAGTTCCAAAAGAAACTGACGAGGCGGCATATATGGATGGATGTAATCAATTACAGACTTTCTTTAAAATTGTTTTTCCAATGTTAACCCCTATTACAACAACTGTAATAATCATCAATGCTGTTTATGCTTGGAATGATTATTTAACATCTGTAATTATTTTATCAAATTATAAAAAATACACCTTGATACTTCAAACAAGGGCATTCTTTAGCATGTATACAGTTGAGTGGTCCTTATTAATGGCAGGTATTGTTTTAATATCCTTACCAATAACATTGTTCTATCTAGCATCCCAAAAGAGGATCCTATCCGGAATAGTATCAGGTGCTGTCAAAGGATAGCGAATCATTCTATCAATTAATATAAATCTAATGAAATATATGGGAGGAACGATAGCATTGAAAAAACCTCATTTAGTTATTTTCAACCCCGACCAATTTCGGGGAGATGTCTTAGGTCATATGGATAATCCTGCGGCGATAACCCCGAATTTTGATTATATCATAAGGAATGATGCGGTATCATTCAGCAATGCATTTTGCCAATCTCCTTTATGTGGGCCGAGTCGATGCAGCTTTATGACAGGATGGTACCCTCATGTGAAAGGGCATAGGATTCAGCACTATCTTTTACGAAAAGATGAACCTATGCTGTTGAAATCATTGAAACAAAACGGGTATTTCGTTTGGTGGGGTGGCAAGAATGATCTGGTTCCTGGTCAAAAACCGTTCGATACATACTGTAATTATAGGAATCGACCCCAAAAAAAAGACAAAGTAAAGCCGTTGTTTGGTGAGAATCAGATTAGAAGAGGCAATAAAGATAGTGATAATTATTATTCACATTATTATGGCAAAATAGAAAAAGGTAATGAAAATTTTTATTATGATAGTGATTGGGATAATGTATTATCGGCTGTACGCTTCATACAAAATTATAATTTCAACGAACCGATGTGCCTCTATCTTTCGCTTGTATATCCTCACCCGCCCTATTCTGTTGAAGAACCATGGTATAGTATGATCGACAGAAACAAGGTTCCGAAGCGAATACCAACTCCTGAAAATTGGGAAAATGTACCTTCAAAATTAAAAGGTTTGCATGATCTTCAACGAATGCAAGGTTGGACTGAAGAGAGGTGGAATGAATTACGGGCAACCTACTATGGAATGTGCTCAAGAGTTGATTATCAATTCGGTTTACTGGTTGATGCTTTAAAACAAAAAGGAATCTACGATGAAACGGCAATTTTCATTTTTTCAGACCATGGGGATTTTGCAGGCGATTATGGTCTACCCGAAAAAAATTCAAACACGTTTCAAGATTGTCTTACAAGAGTTCCTTTCATTATTAAACCTCCTGCTTCAATACCTGTCAAACCGGGAATAAACCATGCACTTGTAGAATTAACTGACTTTATTGCTACGGTTGAAGATTTCAGTGGGATCGAAATGCAACATACACATTTTGGAAAAACACTTAAACCTTTAATACTAGGAGCTACAATTAACCATCGCGAATTTATTTTTAGTGAGGGTGGTATTTTACATGGAGAAACACACTGTACTGAACAGAGAGGGTACAAAGCTGCAACACCGCCCGGTGAAGGCAAAACCCTTGAAGATAGTTTATATTGGCCATATTTTAAATTAAACAATTGTGTTGGACCTCATCAAACCAAATCAGTAATGATAAGATCAAAAGAGTTTAAATACGTTATGCGACTTTATGAGGAAGACGAGTTTTATGATCTAATAAATGATCCGGATGAGGTGGATAATAAGATTAAGGATTGTTCATACCAAAAACCAATTATGGATTTCAGGTATTCACTTTTAAAGTTTTTTTTAAAAACTTGTGATGTAGTCCCATTCGATCTTGATGAGAGATTCGAAGTTCTTTAAATCAAAACAAGAAATAGATAATTGTCATATTGGCTATATTTGAAAAAGATAATCTGTAAATTATGAAAAACAAAAAAATATTGTTTGACACACCTATGTACATATGTTAGTATCGACCCATGTGCTTGTCAAGCGGCCGGAGATGAAAATATGAAGAGCGAGTTCGTACCTATCCAAAAGACCGATACCCTTGATTCGATCGTTGCGGCCATCAAAAACTACATCATCAAAAACAACCTTAAAGACGGTATTGAAATCCTCGGCGAACGGGAAATGGCCGAACAGATGGGGGTCAGCCGCAAAAGTATCCGCGAAGCCTTACGGGTCGCCCAGACTCTGGGGTTGATCACCATCCGGCAGGGCAAACGGCCGGTAGTTGCTGAAAACTCCGGTAACGCTGTGTCACTTGCACTGACACTCATGCTCCATCGCTCGAAGCGGGACATTATGGAATTGATCTATGTACGGCAGGGGCTGGAAACCCAACTTGCCCGTCTGGCGGCGGAACGGATCACGGATGAACAAATAAACGAATTGGAAACGACTGTCGGTGACATGGAAAAAAATCCAAAGAATATCGAGATCTGCGTTAACGCTGACCTGAGGTTCCATGAGATCATTCTGGAAGCGAGCAGCTCTCTGGTCTTCGAGATTATCCTCTCGCCGCTAAACGATTTCATCAAGAAGACCAGGATCGAGACCTTACGGCGCACCAGAGGCCGGGCCGTCTCAGGTCATCGAAATATCATCACAGCATTGAAGGCACGTGACCCCGTGAAAGCATCTGCAGCGATGTTTGAACATCTGGAGCAAGCCATAGAAGACATCAACCCCAATCTGGAGGACAAATAAGGCCATGATCATATCACATAAACCGATGCGGTATAAAATTGACTTCTTTTCGTATGCCATGACGGCGCCGCTCATGATCTTTATTGCCATTATCTTCCTCTACCCTATCTTCACAGCCGTTAATCTTAGTTTCAAAGATTTTTCACTTTATAATCGGAATCCGGTATATATAGGACTGCAAAATTACCGTGTGTTGTTGAACGACCCCGACTTTTGGCTTATTCTGGCAAATACGATTGTTTGGGCTGTCTTATCTACCGCGATTTGCACGATCATCGGTTTGGCAATTGCCATGTTGCTAAATAAAAAATTCATAGGACGCGGAGTCTTCCGTGCTTTGATCGTATCCCCATGGGCGGTATCTTTCGTTGTCGTCGCTTTAATATGGAAATGGATTTATAGCCCGCGGCTGAGTGTTATTAATGATGTATTGATACGAGCTTCTATAATCGATCAACCAATCAATTTTCTTGGAAACTTGGCCGGCATCGGCCCATTCAATCTTCCCATGATGTCCGTCATTGCAGCGGCGATTTGGCGCGCCCTGCCGTTTATGATTATTATGCTGCTTGCCGGGCTGCAAAGCATTTCTACGGAACTCTATGAAGCGGCCATTGTCGACGGCGCGGGTCCCTGGAAAAAATTCAGTCTGATTACCTTACCCTTGTTGAAGCAAGTGATGATTGTACCGATTACTCTTCTATTTGTATGGCAGATTATCCATTTTGATGTGGTTTATCTTATGACACGAGGCGGCCCTAATATCATGACCATGATCATGGGTGTCTCGGTATACCAGAAAGCGTTCCAAACGTATGAGTACAGCATAGCTTCCACTATAGGAGTTTTGCTCCTGGGTGTCGGATTGTTACCGATGGTTTATTACATTTCGGAAGCTAAAAAAACAAGGATCTGATCGATGGAATCATCACGCGATATCATAACCATAAATCAAAATCCAAAAAACCGGCATACCCGAAGAAGAATAAAAGGGACCGTAAAATCATCTGCTTTTTATGTGATCATCTTGATCATTACCGTCATCATGCTTTTCCCCATCCTTTGGATTTTACTTACAGCCTTGAAATCCGGCACGGGCACGCTTTTCGATTTTCCTCTTGTATATTTTCCGCCGAACCCTAATTTTCGTGCTTTCATAGAGATGTGGCAGAAAATGCCCCTTTGGAAATATCTCCAAAATACGATTGTAATTACATTAGGGACGACCATACTAAACTTGGTAATTACTGCACCGGCAAGTTACGCCATCGTTCGCGGTAAGTTTAAGATAAAGTCGATTATCCTGACACTATTGTTATTATCGCAAGTCATCCCGGCAACAACACTGTTAACACCGCGTTATTTCTTCTTTTTTAACATCGGGCTCATCAACACCTTCTGGTCTGTAATTATTGTCAACGCGGCATCGACTCTCCCTTTTTGTACGCTGATGCTGTCCCAATATATAAAGGCATCGGTCCCATTTGAGCTTGAGGAAAGTGCCGTCATAGACGGTTGTTCCCGTTTTCAGATTTTTTACAAGATTAACATGCCTATTGCCGCTCCGGGAGTAGTCGCCGCTTCAATTTTTTCAATAATTTTTGCTTGGAACGAATTCATGTGGGTCAGTATAGCTTTAGCCGATCCGAATCTAAAGACGATTACTTTGGGAATTGCCGCGTTTATCAATCAACAAGGCATTGGTTTCGATACCGGCATCCTTATGGCTTTGGCTTTTTTCGCTACCCTACCGATTATCGTTGTATTCCTGTTTACCCAAAAAGCAATGACAATGGGGATCAGCGCGGGAGCAATGAAAGAATAAAGCATATAAAAGGAGGTCAATAATATGTCATAAAGAGATCGAATTGCTTTATATGTATCAACTTCAATATCGAATATTTTTCAAGGAGCAGAAAAATGAAAAAACTTATTGTTATTATGGTATTCTTGAGTGTCCTGACGGGATTTGCATGTGCAGCCGGTCAGGGTGAACAAAGCAAAACGCAGGAAGAAATTACGTTCTGGTGGCACGCGTACGCGGAACCGTCCGTACAAGACAAGCTAGGCAAAGAATTAGCGGACGCGTTCTTTACGGATTCGGGCATCAAAGTAAATGTGGAGATTATCAGCTGGACGGAAACTTTTAATAAATTAACACTTGCTTGTACCGGGGGTTTCGCGCCGGATTGCGCGGACTTCTACTGGTTACATTCATACTGCAGTTTAAGCGACGAATTTGGACCTATCGACATTCATGAAGATGTTAAAACGCGGTTTGATTTGGACAACTACTATCAATGGGGATTGGATGAGGCCCTCTATAAAGGGCGGTATTACGGAGTTCCTTTAATGCGGGCCGATTCCAGAATCATGTGGTACCGCGAAGACTTATTCGAGAATGCCGGACTTTCCCATCCTCCTCAAACATGGGATGATATACTGGTAGCCGCTAAAAAATTAACAGAAAGAGATGCATCCGGAAATGTCACCCGATACGGTATGACGTATGGCGGCGGTTCCGACATCATCGGTATTTTAAGATCGTGGTGGCCATACCTTTACCAAGCAGGTGGCCAAGTGATTTCCGATGACTTGACAAAAGCCGGATTCAATACACCAGCAGGTAAAGAAGCCTTACAATTCTTGTATGATGCCATCTATAAACATAAGGTGTTGTCCCCCGATTGCATTTCACCAACCTACAATGATATTGAAGAATATGCTTCAGGACGCGCCGCTATGAAAAACATTGCCTCATCAACCCAATTTAGACTAGTGCGGCAGGAAGCCGATCCTAAAATCGTCGAAAATACCAGATTCTCAATCCAGCCGAAAAATAAAAACAGAGATTCGCTTGGATTTTCAGGAGTCGGAGTGATTTTTGCCGGGAAAAACAAAGAAGCATCCTTAAAATGGTTTGAGTTTTTAAATCAACCGGACATCCAAGTCAAGATTGCGAAAGTGTTGGAACTCATGTCGCCGCATAAAACTGCTCTTCAAGATCCTTACTTTAAGGAAAATGACCTGTTGAGGGCCCACAGCGAGCAGTTCGCGCATGCCCGCATGACCGATCGCCCGGTCGCCGGCTGGAATAAAATAACCCAATCTCCCGGTGGACCGATGTATACTCTGATTACTGATGTTTTAACGAATAAAAACACTATTGATAAAGCACTGGCTGTTGCTGAAAATGGTGTAAACCAAATATTAAAAGAAACGCAGTAATAACAGTTTCCAATTAACGTGCCTTCTCTTTATAGTGTGGGAAGGCACATCATTTTTTTAGAAAATGAAGGAGTAAAGAGAATGTTTTTAGGTACGCAATATTACCGCCCTGAAAATCCGGAATTCGAACTATGGGAGCAAGACTTTCAAACGATCAAACAACTGGGCATGAAAGTTGTACGTTGCTGGATTTATTGGCGCAAAGTGGAGTTCGAAGAGGGTACATGGAATTATGCCGACTATGATCGGTTCTTTGATCTTGCAGAGAAAAATGGATTAAAAGTGCTGGCCCAATTAATGCCGGAAAGTCAACCCGCTTGGTTCCTACAAAAAAATAGCGATCTTTTACCGATAGACCAATCCGGTAGACCATATCCCCAATACGGCCGCGGGTACGCAGCGGTCGGCGGTTACCTGGGTTTGTTCTACGATCATAAAATTGTTGCCGACAAAATAGAAGAGTTCTACAAAAAAACAGTTGATCGCTATAAAGACCGTCCCTGTCTCTATGCATGGGACGTGTGGAATGAAATTGCGCCTCATGGCGGGGTGTTGAGTTATGATGACGTTACCACACAGAGGTTCCGCCGGTGGCTACAATCTCGATACATATCCATCGAAAATTTCAACAAACTCCACCGAATGTTTTTCAACAGTTTCGATCAAATTCCTTTGCCCAAATCAGAACTGGAGCCCGGTTCAACTTTGCTGTCTATCTTCGATGAATTTAGAAGTGAACGCCTAAGTCTTGAAATGAAGCGCAGAGCGGACATCGTCCGTGGTATTGATAAAAAGCACCTTGTTGTCTCCCACCTAGGTAAAAGCACGTTTCAAGACCGCATGTACGTTGAAAATGATTGGGAGCTGGCTAAACCGTTGGATAATCTGGGTACCAGTCATTATTGGATGGAATGCCTTGAAGGAGAGGCCCAAGACTATCCGAAGATCGCCCAGGATTATATGTTCGTACGCTCCGCTACACGAGGTAAGGCATGGTGGCTATTCGAACACACGGGTGGGCAGGTTTATTATCATTACGGACATCACCTGAATAGCGCGGCTGAAACTCGAACTTCGATTTTATTGGCATTTGCGCATGGAGCGGAGGCGGCAATATACTGGCAATATCGCACGGAACGCTACGGCGCGGAAGCGCCCGGCTGGGGTCTAGTCAATTTTGATGGATCGATGAATGAGCGGACGGAAGCAACACGACAGATAGCCGAAGTACTGGAGAAGGAATCGGCCCTATTTGAAAACGTAAAACGGCCTGTATCACCAATGGGCATCATCTATGACATGAAAACACGATTATATGAAGAAACGGTACAAACCTGGGCTGAGCAAGGAGTTTCCATTCATAATGAAATTGCCGGGTGGCATAAGGCCTGTATGGACAAAGGTATTTCACCCGATGTCTACTGTAAAAACCAGATTATAGAAGGCCTACCGCCGGAGTGTAAGATTTTATATTTGCCGGTCAATATGATCGGAGATAAACAACTATACGAACAATTAATTGAATGGGTAAAAGCCGGGGGCATACTTATTATCTCTGCCTATGCCGGTACATATGATGATGAATATACGGTTACAAGGTCCATACCGTTGGAACCGCTCGGATCGTCTCTCGGCATAAAAGTTTTGAACCGCAATTTCCCCGATACGCTCACCATCAACCTTAAAGATGAAAACATAGAAATCGATAATATCTGCGGATACTGGACTCATGAAATTCTCGACCTCAATGATGCACAATCAATTGCGGAATTTGATGAACTTCCAATAGTTACGCATAAACAAATTGGGCAAGGTGAAATTTTTTATTTTGCGACTTGTCCGGGAATCGGATATGCGCGAAATGGCGGAAACCTTCCCCTTTTTATAAAACACCTGATTATGAAAAAAGACGGTTATTTGTGGGCGCGTGAGACCAATGGAGCACTTTGTGAAATAGCGCTTGGCGAGAAGCAGACTGTTTTTTATCTAACCAATCCCTTCCATAAAGAAATACCAGTTATTGTAGAAGGAACCGACACCATATTCGGGCAGGTCCGTGACTTATTAACCGGGAATATCGAAGGAATTTTAAGAAAGAATAATACGATCACAATCAAAGTTTCAAAACGTGATACAAAATGGATTGTAGTTGCAAATAAAACATAAGTGTATTACTTAGGACGGAGATTGTACGTTATATGGATTTTATCTTTAAACGATCTCCGTCTTTACTTTCCGGCCAAGAAAAGGCTATGGTATAATCGATGAAAGCGATAACGAGGGCCCATGACATCTATATTACCCTCTTCGACAGGATCATCAGTAATGTCTATCCTGACCGGACCCTACTTAACGATGTGGAGCTTGCCCGGGAGTTCGACGCGCGCAAACCACCGGTGCGG
>CAZJBZ010000087.1:4267-13754 GCA_964543975.1 uncultured Spirochaetales bacterium | reverse complement strand
TCGAAGAAAAATCGGCGGACAATGAAAGGAAACGAATTACCAGAGAGATCCATGATACGGTAGGGTATGCGATGATTAATATCATGATGATGAGTCAGGACGCCCTTCTCATATCAAACACAAAGAATGGTGAATTGAGCAAACTGCATACTAATATCCGTGATCAGGCACAGGAAGGTTTAAACGAGACACGACGTGCCCTTCAAATATTACGGGACAGCGACACGATCCAACTGCCTCTCCTTAATAATATCATTAAACTAACAGAGGCATTTAAAGAGGCGACAGGAATTACCATCCACATCGAGTTCGGTAATCTTCCTCATTTCCTCAATAACAAGATATCATCTATAATCTACAGAATGGTCCAGGAAGGAATGAGCAATTCACTCCAGCATGGAGGCGCGGAACATATTTTCATACATTTTTGGCAGAACAATTCCGAACTGATGATCAGCATCAGGGACGACGGGAAAGGAGTCAATAACTACAAAGAGGGAATTGGATTGTCGGGAATGAGGGAGCGATTTGAATCGGTGGGAGGCGGGTTTACCGCCGCCAATGTTGTAGACGGATTCGAAGTTACGGCAACCATACCCAATGAATGGATATATTAAGGCTTTGGACGTGATGAACGGAAAAATAAGAATTCTCCTTGTCGATGATCAGAAACTCTTTGTAGAAAGCCTCAAAAGGGTCCTCGAAGGTCTTTCTCCTGAAATTGAAGTAACCGGCATCGCATACAATGGGTGCGAAGCGATTGAAAAAGTCCATGAAAATCCACCGGACATCATTCTAATGGATGTTCGGATGCCGGAGATGAACGGTGTCGAGGCGACCGAACAGCTGCTGGCTGAGTTTCCCGAGATAAAAATAATCGTCCTCACAACCTACGACGATGACGAATATGTCCATGCCGCTCTCTCCCATGGCGCAGTGGGTTATCTGCTGAAAGACCTCTCACCGCAGAATCTTGTAACCTCCATAAAAGCGGTCAGTGAAGGTTCCGTCTTGGTTTCTCCTGATATTGCCTCTAAACTCGCTTTTTCGGCATCCCAAACAAAACCAGCTGGGACACGAGAAGGAACTGCCCGCCCGCCTGAATGGGTCTATACGTTGAGCAAACGAGAGCGAGAAGTCGCTAAGTATATAATTGAAGGGCTCGATAACGGAGAGATAGCCGATGTGATGTATATCTCCGAGCAAACGGTACGGAACCATGTGAGTGTGATCTACTCGAAGATGGGTGAGAGTAACAGATACAAGTTAATCGAACAATTGCGACCCTTTGTGCATAAACTGTGACAACTATAGTATTAATGTACTGAAAAAAACAGGACACAAAACAGTATTTCAATCACTTCCATTATTAGAAATCCGGCAATAAAATCGGCACAAACAACACCATAGAACCTAAGGAGGTTTATATGAAAACGAAAATTCTGACACTCTTTTGTGCTCTCCTTTTACTCACCACCGGCGTACTATTCGGCGAAGGGCAACAGGAAAAGGGGGAAGCGATCTCTCCCGACCAGCCGTTTACCTTGGAAATCTGGACCTTCGGCTCTTTTTTCAGCGATATATACGACGAACTGGCACCGGAGTATCAAAAGCAGTATCCAAACGCAACAATAAAGGCTGAAATTATCCCTTATGATCAAATGCACGACAAACTATTTTCCGCGTTCATTTCTGACGTTGGGATTCCAGACATGGTGGATATAGAAATTAATCAGATTTCTAGATTCTTTGAGTTTGGGGCTGCAGGTAAAATTGTGGCACTTAACGATTGGCTCGAAGAAGGTGGATATCTCGATGATTTATCCAAGGGAAGAGTATCCCCTTACACATATGATGGAAAAATTTTAGGAGTAGAACACGGACTAGTTCCGGTAGTCATGTACTATCGAAAAGACCTCATGGACAAATACGGCATCGACCCCGATTCACTGGTAACCTGGGAAGATGTGTATGAACAAGGTAAAGCCCTTTATGAAAAGGAGGGAGTAAGCATCCTTTCACTTCGTGATGGTTCTACCGTTCAGGGGATCCATGATTTCTGGATGCTTATTCAGCAGGCAGGCGGCGGTTTCTACGATAAAGACGGTAATGTCATTCTAGATAATGAGGTCGCTATTAAAGTGATGGAATGGTACAAAAAAATGATTGATTCGGGGGCCGCGTATATCAACTCAGGCGCTCCAGGCACTCCCCAATACTGGGCCCCTTTTAAAGCGAATGATGTTATTGCATGCATTGGGGCTGACTGGGTTGGTGGTAATCTTAAAAATAACGCGCAAGATCAAGCCGGATTATGGCGGATTAAACCAATGCCTGCATGGGTAGAAGGCGGTCCAAGAAGTTCCAGCGATGGCGGTACGGCTTTGGCCATTACCGAAGCCTGTGAGAATAAACCAGCAGCATGGGATTTTCTAAAACTTGTTCAACTTACGTCTTTAGGAAAGGCAACCGAGTTTAAGATAAATAATCTACTCCCGCCGTATCTACCTGCCTTTGACGATCCTGTTTTTGATTTAGAGGATCCATTTTTCGGTGGGCAAGCCATCGGTAAAGTGTATAAAGATGTAGCTGATGAACAACCGGAGGCTTATCTCGCTCCTTCATGGAATGAGGCATATCCTCTTTTCGTTAAAACTGTAATATATCCGGTTGTCCGCGAAGGAAAAAATCCTGAAACTGCCCTTAAAGAGGCAGCTGACGCTATCCGTGCATTAGATTAAAAAGCACAGTAATAATTAGAAGAGAGCTGTGATTCGTTGCAACTCTCTTCTTCGCTTTTCTTATTTAGGAAAAATATATGAGCAAAGAGCGATCGACATTTCAAAAAAATAAATTGGTAGCGGCTTACCTTTTTATTTTACCCTTTTTCCTTATGTTCTGCTTTTTTCTTGCTTTTCCTGTTGTGCAGTCATTTCTCTTGAGTTTTCACAAATGGATCGGGATAGGACCAAAAGATTTTGTCGCATTCGATAATTATATAAAACTTGCTGGAGAAGATCGTTTTCGCGAAGCTCTTATAAACAATATTATTCTTGCTCTATCCGGTATTTTTATTATTCTTCCTATTTCTTTATTGTTCGCGCTACTTCTTGCCAAAAGGCTACAGGTATTCAAAGGCTTTTTCCGTGTTGCTCTTTTCTCTCCGGTTGTTTTTTCCGCGGTGGTCATAGGCATTTCCTTTCAAATGATTTTTACGGAACGATTCGGCCTGTTGAATAATATTTTGAACTTAATTAATATAAACGGATTACCATGGATTAATTCCCCAAAGTATGCCCTCCTTTCGCTTATTATTGTTCTCCTGTGGCGCTACACAGGTTATAATATGATTTTCTTCATAGCAGGCCTGCAAAATATACCATTAGAGCATTATGAATCAGCATCAATAGACGGAGCAAATAATTGGCAGTTATTCAGATATATAACACTCCCTCAGATGCGGCATACTTTTTCGTTTATCATAATTTTAAGCCTTATAGGGTCTTTTACACTCTTTGGAGAACCGTACGTATTAACAGGCGGCGGGCCACAAGATTCAACATTGACCTTAGCGATCCTCCTGTACGAAACGGCTTTTCGGTTTAATAAACTCGGTTTCGGCTCGGCAGTCGCTTATGCTATCTTTTTTATCATTTTACTGATCACATTAATACAAATGAAGGTATTGAGAGTCCACAGTGAGGATTAGTTTATGAAAGCGCATCGAAACTTAAAAACCGTACTGCTCTATATTTTTATATCATTAGCCACCCTCATTATTCTTGCACCGGGAGTATGGGTAGCTATTAACTCAATCAAACCTCAAAGTGATATCTTTTCAGTACCTTTTCGTTTTTTTCCACAAAGAATAATTCTATCGAACTATGAAGACTTGTTCAAAGTAATACCGTTTGCAAGATATCTATTAAACAGCTTCATCATTACAATCGGAGTTACCTCACTGGCTATAATTATCAGCTCTTTGGCCGGTTTTTCATTCGCTAAGTATGAGTTTCCCTATAAGAGGCTTCTCTTTACAATTGTTGTCGCCTCTCTTATGCTGCCAATCTATGTTCTACTTATCCCTCTCTACCTCTTTATCACGAAGTTAGGATTAATGGATACCTATATAGGAGTCATCGTTCCCTTCGCCGCGATGGGAGCGGTTTCGGGTTTTGGAGTATTCCTCATGAGGCAACATATGCTTAGCCTGCCAACAGCCCTTCTTGATGCCGCTCGAATCGACGGAAGTTCCGAGTTCAGACTCTACTGGCAGTTTAGCCTTCCTACCGCTAAACCGGCTCTGGTAACCTTGGGGATAATCTCGTTTATGCTCTCATGGAATAATTTTCTCTGGCCGCTGGTTGTTTTAAAATCAAGTGAAAAATTCACCCTCACCATTGGATTATTCGAGTTTCGAAGTATTTATGCCGTAAATTGGGGGGCAATTATGGCCGGTAGTTTTTTAGCTACCATCCCCATCTTGGTGCTATTTCTTCTATTACAGAAATATTACGTCTCAGGAATTACCTTTGGTGCTTTGAAAGAATAAAAGAAACAACGCTTTATAAGGTTTTTTAATCATGGAAACTGCAAAAGAAAGGGTATTAAAAGCTATAAATCATCAATTGCCTGAAATCGTCCCGGTCAATATAGGAAATATTTACTGTATTCAGAAATGGATCGATTATCTTCACGTACAAGAAAGTAATGAAGTGTTTGATATTCTCGATTTAGATGTTGAGTCTTTCAAACCTCTTTATTGTAAAGAATTACCAAAAGATACCGGCATTTTCGGTACACCAATAGATAATGTTTTTGGTTCTTCAGGTATCGGATACGGTTCCTCACGGGGAGGCTACCCCCTCAGAAACGCGAAATCATTTTCTGATATTGATAACTATCCATGGCCGAAGGCAGAAGATTTTGATTTTGCAATCCCACCTAGCAAACTGAAAAAAAGTTCATTGAAAGCATTGCGAGTGGATACAAAATATAACATAGAAAACCATAACGAAACAGAAAAAGAAAAAAGTATAAGCGGGGCTTGGATTCCTCTAATTTGTACTTTATTTGATCTTTTTGGATTTGAAGAAGCACTAACTAATCTCTATCTTGAACCGTCACTAATGGAAGCTTCAATAAAAAAAATAGAAGAGTTCTTACTAGAATATACAACTTTATTATGTCAAGCTGCAAATGGAATCGCGGAGATACTTTATTTTGGAGATGATTTTGCATCACAACGCGGTCTACTTATCTCTCCAGAACACTGGAGAAAATTCTTGTTGCCTACATACAGAAAAATATTTGACATTGGTAAATCATTTGACCTTAAAATATGGTTTCATTCTTGTGGAACATTTCGCCCAATAATGTCTGATTTAATAGATGCCGGAATGGATGTTTGGGAGACTGTTCAAGTCCATTTACCAGGTAATGATCCGGAAGAATTAAAACGTGAATATGGAAAGCATATTTGTTTTTTTGGTGCAATTAGTACACAAACAACACTTCCTCATGGAACAGTTGAAGAAGTTCGATCGGAAGTCAGGAGTAGAATAAACGTATTGGGAGAAAATGGTGGATATATCTGCGGAAGCGATCATGGGATTATGCCTGACGTGCCAATTGAAAATGTACTCGCTATGATCGATGAGGCAAGAAGGTAATAATAATGATATCAGAAAAGGTTGGAGGTTTTTAAAATGTATTACACCTTAAATGAAACTAATATCATTCCATACATAAAAAAGCTACCTGGAATTATGGAAACCGTTTTTAAAGGCATTAATGATCTACAGGCGGTAGATTTAGCGGAAGGAAATATCAATTTAATTTTTCGGGTTTTCAGTAAAAACAATCCTTACCTTATTCTAGAAAATATCCTGAAATAAAAATCCCCCTACAGAGAGCTGAATTAGAAAAAAAAATGCTGCGAATTGAAAGTAAATACTGTCCTGACTATGTACCTAAATTATACCATTTTGATGAGGAAATGTATGCAATAATTATGGAAGACCTCAATAGGCATATTATTATGCGATATGGATTGATGAAGCAAATACGATATAATAAATTCGCTTTCCATATAGGAACATTCCTGGCTCGAACTCTTTTCTATACATCGGATTTATATTTAGATTCCGCTGAAAAAAAAGAAATGGTAATCGAATTTATGAATCCGGTTATGTGTAAAATAACTGAAGAGCTTGTTTTCACAGAACCGTTTATAGAACATCCCAACAATCATTGGACTGAGTGTATTACACCACAGGTTAGAGCAATTCAAACAGATGATGCACTACGTGCAGAGATACTTTTATTAAAAGAACAATTTATGAACAATGCACAGGCACTGATACATGGTGACTTTCACACCGGATCAATCATGGTAAATGAGGAAGAAACAAAAGTAATCGATCCTGAATTCGGGTTCTTCGGTCCGATGGGTTTTGATATCGGTGCATGTGTAGGAAATCTAATATTAAGTTATGCAAGTCAGTATTTTCATGCAAAAGAAGAGATTAATAGATCCGAGTATCGGAAGTGGCTACTTGATACTGTACAGGCTGTTTGGAATAATTTCGAATCGGAATTCTTAATGTTGTGGAATAAAAAGGTAAACAATCAGTGGCCTTCTGAAAAAATGAAAGAACCTTACATGCTCTCATTACTAAGAGACAGTATTGGATTTGCTTCTACAAAAATGATCCGAAGAATTATCGGTCTGGCCCAAGTACCAGATATGTGGACAATCGATGACGAAAAAGTGCGAGGTGCTGCGGAAAGCCTGTCCCTCTCAATTGCATGCGAATTACTGCTTAAAAGAAAAAGAATAACAACAATTGATGAAGTGGTAGATACAATAAAAGAAGCAAAGCCAATTGTATTTGTGTGATTTTTTCTTACATTGATAAATACAATCAAATCTCTAACAGTCTTTCTAAGAGAGGGTCGTATAGAGTTTCTCAATAAGCCATCGCCGCATGCAAACCCAAAAATAGAAGGAGTAACTATGAACACCCCCCTAACAAAACAGGAAGTAATAAAAGCAGTTGAGAGAAAAGGACCTGAGCGGATACCCGCCTGGTACAACTGGTTCGACTGGAAGACGGTGCAAAAATACGGTCCCGCCATCGAAAGGCTTCAAAACACCTTCAGCGACGACATCATCGTGCAGACTCTCACGTTTTGGCCTGAAGATATTGCCGGAAAGAGCTCCTGGGTCGATGAGTACGGTGTACGATGGGACGCCGCGCCCGACGGCGTGGGTGCCTGCGGTGAAGATTCCGAACTGCGGGATTGGAACAACTTGGACGACTATTTGGCACACAGGTTTCCGCCGAACCTGGACAAGCCCGGCAGGTTCGACCACATAAAGCAAGCGGCTGCGGACAATCCGGACAGGTATGTGCCGGCCACCTGGTGGCTCTGTCAACTGGAGATGCTGCGGGCGTTGCGCGGTACGGAGCATATGTTGTTGGATCTGTATGAACATCGATCCGAACTTGTACGTATGGGAGAGGCGCTGACCGATTTTTTCATCGATCTTATCGGGAGGCTTGCCGATTGCGGAGTGGACGGTATCATGCTCTCCGACGATTTCGGGACCCAGCAGTCCCTTCTCATGAGCCCCGACGATTGGCGGGAAATCTTTAAACCGTGGTACAGGAAAATGATCGAGGCGATCCATACAAGGGGGAAACACGCCTGGCTACACACCTGTGGAAATATCGCCACCATCCTTCCGGATTTGATCGAAATCGGTCTGGATGTTATCCATCCCATACAACCCAACACAATGGACCAGGATGCTGCAGCCGAACAGTATAAAGGCCAAATAACCTTTTTCGGCGGTATCGATGTTCAAGGAATTTTACCCTTCGGGACCCCGGACGAGGTGGACGCGCACGTCAAACATCTTTGCGAGATATTCAACTCACCCGACGGCGGGTACGTTGTCGCCCCCTCCAACTCAATCAATCCGGATGTCCCTTTCGAAAACATCGAGGCGATGTTCACGGCAATCGAGAGATATTCAAAAACATCAGGAGGCTGATGCAGCTCAAGGATTCGAAACGACGCGGGCTCCTCTTCGGATTGGGTTTCGGCATCAGGGACGACAGGAAAGGAGTCAATAACGACAAAGAGGGAATTGGATTGTCGGGAATGAGGGAACAATTTGAATCGGTGGGAGGCGGTTTTACCGCCGCCAATGTGATGTATATCTCCGAGCAAACTTTCAATCACTTCCTTCACTCGATTGCCGGTACTTTTCATCAATCAGTCTTCCGATTCAGCTCTTTTTTTAACTCTTTATTTTCATTCTTCAGCCGTCGGTTTTCTTCTTTTTGCTTATCTGATTTCTCTTCCACGATATCACGGATCTCCTGTTAATAGTGATGGAGATGCTCTGAATGTAAACCGTTTTTCCTCAGCCATTCACCCTGTTTTTCTACTGGAATTACTTTCCCTTTGCACCTTGGACTCCCGGGGACACATCTCCATCTTTTCCTTGTGTACCGTCTTTTGCTTTTTTTAAGCCATTGGTAGAGGAAGTTTTCCGTTACTCCCATCTCCCATAGTTGCCTCTCCTTAAATTTTTCATACGCCAACTATTTTGACGTATAAGGCCTATACTAAAAGTTC
Source organism: uncultured Spirochaetales bacterium (assembly GCA_964543975.1). Lineage (GTDB taxonomy): Bacteria > Spirochaetota > Spirochaetia > SPDA01 > CAZJBZ01 > CAZJBZ01. Next base: position 5,102 of record CAZJBZ010000087.1, on the reverse strand, counting down.
TGTCTGCGATCGTCCAGCAGCGAGTGCCCGGCGTCGGCTCCGACAGCACGGGCCTGATATAGGACCGTAACCACCTGAATAATGCATTGACGAAACCAAGAGTAAGTGTTACACTGTCTTACAAATGACGGTAGGAGGCCACAATGAATCAAACAATTACCATCCGCATCCCGGATGACTTAAGAAAAGATCTCGATGAACTGAGTAAATCCGAACATAAACCGGTAAGCGACCTCGTACGAGAATCTATAAGGCGTTATGTAGCAATATCCCGCTTCAGAAATTTGCGTAATAAAGTTCTACCGTTTGCTGAAGCCCAGGGAATTCTCACTGATGAAGACGTGTTTAATGAGTTTTCATGAGAATCGTCTTTGATTCAAATGTCATTATAGCCGCCTTTGCCAGTAGAGGTTTATGCAATTCCCTTTTCGAAATGTCCGTTGAAAAGTATACCATTGTTATTAGTGAACATATTATTAATGAAGTGAGAACGGCATTTTCCAAAAAACTCAAAATGCAGGATAAAATTATTGTTGAAATCATTGATTACCTTCACGAGTTTTGTGAATTACAATCCTACACACCTTTACGGAAGAGTATTTCGCGAGATAAAGATGATGATGAGATACTGGCTTTAGCAAGCTCTCAAAAAGTTGACTATATTATCACTGGAGACAAAGACCTCCTGGTATTAGAGACTTTAGATACTAGTAAAATTATCACGCCCCGGGATTTCTGGAATATTGCAAAACTATATAATGGCATATAAACTGGCGGACCTGCCGGGGCAGTTCACAGGCCGGGTAATATCAGATGACTGTGAGTTCCATTTACC
>CAZJBZ010000087.1:0-4257 GCA_964543975.1 uncultured Spirochaetales bacterium | reverse complement strand
ATTGAGGACGCCATATGCCCCGGTTGGGGCTGATTGACCGGTTTAAGATATTCACAGAGCCGTTCCGGATTTGTCAGATGCCATTCATAACAGTCGAAATCTCTGTCGAAGGTGCAATCCGTTATTTCAACTGAACCGACGATGAGTCTAGTTGGGAAGTCGCCTTTCTTTGCACATTTTTGGAAGCCAGGACCGATCCGTGTTCCCGATACCGGCCTGCTGCCTCTATGTACGATCGATTATATCACACTCATCCATAACTTCAATATCATGCGGGCTGCAGAGTTCTTCCCCTCTCGAATCACCCTTTCCGTGTATAGCGACGATACGGATACTCCTTGATGATGTCCGTATCGGTTAAATGGAGCCTGCTATTTTCTGCGTTGGGCCGGCAATACGACACATACCCAACGTAACCCGGGTTACACACGTACGGAACGAAAGTACCGGTGCCCGGTGAAAGCCCGCAAGGACGCCGGATCCATATCAAGGAAATGGGCTGGTTTTGAAAAGGTATCCGAAATCGGCGGAGAAAAACGGGAACTCTACTTGCCGTTAGGGAGGAGAGTTCCCGGTATCAGCAAGATAATAATTATACGATAGTATAATTGACATATAGGCAATATGGATTATGCTAAAAGAATGCAAAATAAATATAGATTATCTTTTACATTCGGTGGGCTCCTCATTCCTGAATCCGCTGAAATTGCCGCAAGTTTTCTGCAAAGCTATGACTGGGAAAAGGTGCGCAAGCAGGTAATGAATAATGATATACTGAGAAAAACACGGGAAAGCAGCCGGTACAGATATTTCAGGGAGATACGGGACAGACTAAAGCAGGCCTACCAATGGGAAATAGAGCTGACAGCGGAAGCTGGGCTTGAAACCAGGCGCTCAGTATTGTTTCTGGTTGTCTGCAGATACTATCAATACATAGATGATTTTTATAAAGAAGTGATTCGGCCGAAGCTCCTACAAAACGACTTTATATTGATGGATTATGAATACCCGGTGTTTTTCGAGTCGAAAGCCGCGGCGCACCCGAAACTAACCGATCTAAAAGATACAACAAAAAAGAAAATACAAACGGTTATAATCCGGATCTTGAGAGAAGCAGGCATAGTTGTGCAAAGAAAAAATGAAATATTTCTTCAAAGACCATATGTGCCTGAGGAAATGAAGGGACCATACATCGAAAATGGGCACGAAGAAGAATTGCGCAAACTGCTCTTATAGAAAAAGAGAATAGATAAGGGAAAAAGTAATGGCAAGAAAAAGGGTATCGTTCGAACAGCTTTTTGAGATTTTAAGTAATGTAAAGTTCCGGAAGATGGAAGGGTTGGGGAACGAAGTTCCCTTTTTCGTCCAAACCTACGATATAAAACATCAGCAGGCAATATACGATCAGATTTCGAAACTGCACAAACGGCTGGCGGCTTCCGGAATTCCCGTGCTTACCATAGGGCTGTATGATCTTGTAATTGAATATCTATCGAAAAACGGAAAGCTGGAAAAAACATTTGCCAAGGAACCCTCGGTTGATAAAGAAAAGTTTGCAAAAGAAATGGGGAAAATCATTTCCATCGACAAGGTCATTGTACCGCAAATGGAGAGTAAGCGGAGGGCGAACGATCCAAAGATAGTGTTTCTGTACCAGGTTGGGGAAGTGTATCCATTCCTGAGAACGCATAACCTTCTTGAACATCTGCAAAGCAGGTTTGGCGACATCCCGCTTATAGTATTTTTTCCGGGTGAATACGTTACATCATACGACAGGGGCTTTTATCTGGCCCTTTTTGGGAAAAGCGAGTTTAAGGGCGATTACTATCGGGCATTCAAATTGGAAGATTACAAAATACGGGGGAGGCTTTAAGAATGGCGACTCTACAGGACATTCTCGTACGTGACATATACAGGACGATAGACGGTGTTATCAAGGCAGACGATACGAGGCGGCTTCTGCAGGAAGTAGAAGAGTATGTACTGACAAAAGAGATACAGAGGTACCTGGACAAGGTTCTGCAAGGGTATAGAGATTCGATAGATCAAAGCCGTTCCCGTACCCCGTACCCGAGAAACGGCGTATGGATAAGCGGATATTTCGGTTCCGGTAAATCTCACCTTCTGAAGATCCTCTCATATTTACTGGACAGCGAGGCGGGTGAGGACTTGCCCATAATGAAAACGTTTACCTCCAAAATCAAAGAAAACGATATCCTTCGGGGTAATATCGAACAAGCCGTGAAAGCGCCCGCGCGGAGCATTCTTTTCAACATAGATCAGCTTGCCGATGCCGCAAAACAAAAGGACGACAACGCGCTGCTATTTATCTTCGAGAAAGTGTTTAACCGTATGAGAGGGTTTCTTGAAGATGATCCTGCAATAGCCAACTTCGAAGAAGATCTCGAAGATCGCGGTATCTACGAGAAGTTCAAAGAGTTTTATAAAAAGAGAAACGACGTTTCCTGGGAAGATGATAGAAGTGATGTCATGCTTTTGGAGCAAGACCGATTTGCCGACACCTGGCGCGATTTTAACAATTCCAACCGGGACGAAGCCTTGGGGATCCTGGAGCAGTATGAAAAGAAATATACTCTTTCCGTTGAAAGCTTTGCGAACCGAGTCAAGAAATGGCTCGACACCCGGGACGACCCGAACTTTCGTCTCAATTTTTTCGTGGACGAGGTTGGCCAGTTTATCGCCAACAATACCAAACTCATGCTCAATCTGCAGACAATCGTAGAAACTCTCTGCACCGCTTGCAACGGCCGAGTGTGGCTTTTTGTAACAAGCCAGGAAAATCTTAATTCGGTAATCGGGGATCCGGAAGCTTTGCAGAACTACGATTTTTCCAAAATTCGGGACAGGTTCTATTTCCGCGTTCCCCTCAGCTCGGCCGATGTTAAAGAAGTTATCCAGTGGCGCCTCCTGGAAAAAAACGAAGAAGGAAAAAGCATCTTAGACGAGCTTTATCAATCAGAACGGGAAAACTTTAGAACGGTTTTTCGGTTTCATGAGGGCGGAAAAGATATCGATTTTAAAAACAAGGAAGACTTTATCCTTTCTTTTCCATTTCCCGCATATCAATACAATTTGCTGCAGCAGTCGCTACGGGGCCTGTCGGAGCACAATGCCTTTATGGGAAAGCATGTTTCCAAAGGGGAACGGTCCATGCTGGTTATTTTTCAGGACGTCGGCAAATTGCTTGCCGGCGGAAAACTCTTTACCTGGGCCTCATTCGATCAGATGTTTGAAGGCATTCGTAACACCTTGCAAAGCGATTTAATAAACGCAATCAATGTAGCGGAGAATAATCTTTCTGATGAAACGGCGATTCGGTTATTAAAGATACTCCTTATGGTAAAATATGTAAAAGACTTCAAGGCAACGATAGATAATCTGTCGATCCTGCTTATCACTTCTGTAGATGAAAACCTCATCGACCTAAAGAATACGGTGCGGGAATCGCTATCCACACTGGAACGGCAGATTTATATCGAGCGCCATGGAGATATCTATGAGTATTTAACGAATGAAGAAAAAGACATAGAGGAAGAAATAAAAAACAGTCCGGCCGAGATCGATGAGATGTTAAAGTTCATGGATAACGTAGTTTTTTCGAGCGTGCTCAATGGGACGAAAATACGGTACGAAGAGAACGGGCAGGACTATCAATTTAGAAAGCTCATTGACGGAAAGGCTATGAAAAGCGGAGGTTTCGCGGACCTTTCCATAAATATCATTACACCGTGGCACCCGAACTCGGGCGACAGGAAAACAATACTCAATCAATCGATGGGTAAGAAGGAGCTGCTCGTTTTCTTGGACCCGGGAGACCGGTTTGTCGAGGATATGACCATCTATTTTAAAACCGACAGCTATATCAGACAGAAAAGCGGGGAAGAGGCGAATAATGTAAGAAGGTTGATCATCGGTGACAAGCAGCAGAGAAACATAGAACGGAGAAGCCATTTAACCCGTGAAATCAGAGAGGCCCTCGAAGATGCTGATTTATACGTGATGGATTCGAAAGCTTCGATAGGACAGAAATCAGGGAGAGACAGGATCGAAGAAGCTTTTAACATGCTCATCGAAACCGTATATCCCCACCTTGGAATGCTTAAAAACAATTACAGCGAGCAAATGCTTTCGAAGTATCTTTTCCCGGACGACAGAGACTCCCTGCCTCTAAACAGTGATACTGCAATGCAGGAAGATGAAAAAGAAGTGTACAACTATATTGTCCGCAAACACGGG
>CAZJBZ010000086.1:0-13808 GCA_964543975.1 uncultured Spirochaetales bacterium | reverse complement strand
ATGATGCTGTTCGAAACATCGTCGAACACAGGCCGAAGGAACTACAGTCTCCGATTAGCTTTCACAGGAGCAGGCTCAATGGTGATTTATTCATCAAAGGTGGAGTGTATCAGGTTTTAGACACCTACATAGGCTTATCCAATACAAAATAAAACAAGGAGTTGATATGAATCAGAAGCCGAATGTTGTACTCATTAATTGTGACGATCTCGGGTACGGTGATTTAGGGTGTTACGGATCATCGGTCAATAAAACCCCGACGTTGGACAAGCTGGCGCAGGACGGGATCCGGTTTACCGACTTTTATATGGGCTCCCCGGTGTGTACACCATCGCGGGGAGCGATGCTTACCGGCTGCTATCCACCGCGGATCGATTTCGCAACATTTGAAGGAGAGTGGGTGCTTTTCCCCGGACAAGCGGTCGGCCTTAATCCTTCTGAAAAAACGATAGCAACTCTCTTCAAAGAGCAGGGATACGCCACAAAACTGATAGGCAAATGGCACTGCGGGGACCAGCCTGAGTTTCTTCCTACCAAACACGGTTTCGACAGTTACTACGGTCTTCCCTACAGCAACGATATGGGCGTTCAAGCCGGTTCAAAATGGGAGTTCCCTCCCCTTCCCCTGATGAGAGACGAAGAGGTTATCCAGGAACAGCCGGACCAGACTTCGATTACGGAACGGTACGTTGAAGAAGGGGTGCGGTTCATCAGGGAAAACCGAGAGGGGCCGTTTTTCCTCTACTTCGCACATATGTATGTCCATCTCCCGCTCTATGTGCCGGAACGGTTTCTCGAGCAGTCGGAGAACGGGGCGTACGGGGGTGCAGTCGAGTGTATCGATTGGGCGACGAGTGTTATCATGCACGAATTAAAAAAACTGGGTCTGGATGAGAACACCTTAGTTATCTTTACCAGTGACAACGGCTCACGAGCAAGAGGAGAAGGCGGCAGCAACGGCCTCTTCCGCGGCACAAAAGGGACTACCTGGGAAGGAGGACAGCGGGTCCCCTGCATCATGCGGTGGCCTAAGCAGATACCGGCGGGTCAAGTTTACAGTGGAATAACAACCTCGATGGACTTTTATCCGACTTTGGCCGCAATCTGCGGCGCGGAGGTTCCAAACGATAGGATAATCGATGGAAAGGACATCCGGGAGATCATCGCCGGTAATAGTGACGCTCCGGACCCTCATGATACTTTTTTCTACTATCTTAGAGATAATCTGGAAGCGGTCAGATACGGTAAGTGGAAGCTCCATGTCTGTAAAGGGAAATGGAAGGGAGACGTGGAAACGATCGAGGAGTTGTACGATCTGGAAAACGACATCGGGGAGACAACCGACGTGGCGGCCGACCATCCCGATATCGTCGCCGAGCTGAAAGAAAAACTTGCCGCCTGCCGGGAGGACTTAGGCGACGGTGTTACCGGGGTACAAGGGAAAAACATCCGACCGAAGGGGAAGGTGTCCAACCCGGATACCCTTACCCACCTCGACAGGGACCACCCCTACATTATCGCAATGTACGACATCGAGGCACGGGGATAAATCGATTGCTTGTAGGGGACAAAACCGTTCTCCCCCGAAGCAATCGGAGAAACCGTTAAAATAGCGGTCCGTAGGGCCGGTTCCTCTATTTCACGCCTGCATGTCGGCGATGGGAATCGGTTTCGTTGCCGTACCGTTTAAAAAGTGGCTCCACATTTCATACTTCTCCATTGCTATTTGAAGTGAGAAAAGAGTGTTGAACTTCGGCTCAATCGGTTTTCTCAAAAGCTTCATTTTGGCCTCTCTGGGAAGGTGCCCGCCTTTTTTAGTGTTGCAGTCATGACAGGTGCAGACCAGATTAGTCCAGGTATTCTTGCCCCCCTTTGAACGCGGAACAACGTGGTCGATATTGAGTTTATCCGCAGGATATTTTCTGCCGCAATACTGACATGTATATTTATCACGTATATAGATATTTTTGCGGCTCAACTTAACCTTAGTCTCCGGAATCATCGAATAGGTCAACAATCGAACCACCAGAGGGGCGGCTAAAATAAGCCGTGGTGTATGGACGACATCCTCTCCATCATTAAACAGACCCATCTGGTTCTTCAGTTCGGAAAACTCAGCCCACGAAATGAAGTCATAGTTGTAGTAACTGCCCCCATCAACAGTCACTACCTCCGCGATACCATTAAATAGTTTGATAAAAGCCCTTCGTACGGTGATGACATCAATAGGTGAATAGGACTTATTCAGTACAAGTACCTTATTGTCCAGCACACTTTTCATAGTCCGCATCATGGTACAGATTAATAGGAGTTTTGAAAAGCCTTGATATAAGTGCTCATCCGTTCCCGGAGTCGATCGGTCATTTTTCCGATAGGCAGAGTACGGAAAATGGTGTCGATGTACCCTAACCGCACAACCTTATGGCGGAAATAATCAAAATTGAAATCAAACAGCCAACCGATTTGCATCACTTTACAATCCGCCACCGTTTGCATCTCTTCGTAGGCGATCGTCTGACCCTCAATTATTTTTTTAAATACAGTCGGCGTAACGCGGGGTATATCCGGCAGGTGGAGTGTTACAGTCTCATTCCCGTTTCCTTCCTCGTAATGCTTGGTTACCACCCGGTAAATGTCTAATTTGTCCGCGTCCCTAATCATTTTGACATACAACTGATGGTCGGGGTGCAGTTCAGGGAGTTTATGCTTATTATGATTGAGAATAGCGATACGCACGTATTCCTTTTCAACGGGATCGAGCTCATAGAGCAGTTTCTGTTGTGAGAGGACTTCTACCCCCAATTCCGCATGGTTAATCGACTGTTTATCGTTGAATGTGCGATAACGGCGAAGTTGTTCAAAACGCCCGATATCATGAAAGAGCCCTATAATCTCCGCAATCTTCAGCTGCCTTGGGGAGAGATCAAGGTGTTTGGCCAATTCCGACATGTTTTCATATACTCGAAGTGAATGGACCTCTTTCAGTTTGATGTTTTCATCGTCATTTCCTACCCCGGTATAAAATTCCGATACGTAGGCATGAAAACGTTGTTTGTATTCCTTCATCGTCTGTTGTTCTTTTTTAAATGTTTCGGCGTCATCCTGTCCCTCGCAATCTTAAAGGCAAACCGCATAATCTTCTCCGTACTCACATCCGGACCGTACCGTTTTTGCATGATGAGGACAATCGCCTTCAAAGCGTCTTCATTTAACGAAAGATAGATGAAACGGTCCCTCTCTTCAGGGGTCATATCTTCCCATTCAACCATGGATCAATCCGATAAAGAAAGTGAGTTTATGAAAAACGGATAAGAAAATGATTCCTCCGCTTTTAACAGATTTACAGTATTGCATCCATGCAGTACCGAGGTTGAAACGATTATCAGATCTTCGGCCAAGCTTTCACGGGGACCAAACGCCTCAAAACCCAATGTCCACCATTTATTCGAATTGTTTAGAAACACCTCGGTCAATTCAAACTCAACCCCTCGTTCCGGAAAATTCGACATCCAATCATCGAACTCAAAGGCATCTTTGCCTTTTACGCCTAAAACCTTCAGGTACCTTCGCTTCTCAACAGGGAACCAGCCGGCTCCGGACAAAAACTCGGGAGGCGGTACATCGTCTTCAAGAAACTCCAAACTCCATTTGCACCACTCTTCCATTACCCCTTCATAACAATTCGCTTCGGTTACATCTTCTTTACCGACGCGCAATTTCATTTCGAACTTGCCTTCCCGCACCTTTATACCTGATCGGGGATCACCGGGATAGGCATACCAGTCTATCCGCGTTTGAGGTTTCATCGACTCATCAAAAAAGTGAGAGAGTTCAAGCGGTGATTCCCGGTTAAACCACCGAATCTCCATTGTTCGTATCATACGCCTACTCCTCTCATTGCTGAATCCTACGACAAATAGACAATTTCCGCAAGGAAGGTCGGAAGAGAGCAGGACCGAACAGCGGTCCGCGGAAACCCCTCCCCCCGAGGAAGAGAGAGGCGGAAATATAGATACGTACGCGTAGGACCGTTTGGCGTGATACGCTTTAAAAGATAGCCGCGAGACGGGAGATTATCTCTTCCTTCGTCTTCTCCACTTTCCCCCGTTCATCGGGTTTGGAGGCTGATGTGACGGCATCGACTTTTTTCTTATCGATGAGTCTTCCGTACGGAACGGCGAACAGATAATGGGTGGAAACATAGACGATGTTTCCCTGATAGTCGTGAGTGTTGATAAACTCGGGGGCCTCCGGAAGCGGCCTGAACGCTTCGATTCCCGAAAGAAGGATGACTGCGTCATAATCCTCGGGGTCATATTTTGTATGGTTGTCAATAGCATCGACAAAAACGGAGGTCCCGGTACTGTTAAGCTCTTCGACCAGGCCTGAACGAAGCCGTTCCTTGAACAACGTCCCCTGCGAGAGGATAAGAACCTCTCGCTCCGCGCCTTCAACGGAAAATGTTTCCGACGCAACAGGCAGTTCCTCCTGCCGGGAGCCTGATTCGCCTGAATCACATGCGCACAACAAAGCTAAACCACAAAGAACGACCGAGAATTTACAGAGAACGGTTTTCACATCTTCACCTCCGGAAAAAAAAGTACTAGGCCGGACCAAAGAAGGAGCACTACAATATAGAGAAAACCCCGCTGCTCCGCTATAAATTATAAAATTGTACCGCATTATTATAAAAAACGTTGCGTTTATCCTCTTCGGTGCACTTGCCCATGAAGTGTTCGGTTATCTCGACGCATTGAGGCAGTGTTGCCGCCTGTGAGGAGACAGGCCAGTCCCCAGCATACACCGCGCGATCGAAGCCGAAACAGTCGAAAATGTGTTCGACAAACGGTTTCAGATCATCGTACGTCCAGCGGGCATGGTCGGCCTCGGTAGCCACGCTGGAGACCTTGCAGTAGACATTGTTGAATTGGGACAACGTTTGAATTTCACTCTTCCACGGTTCAAGCCGGTTGTTTTTGATATCCGGTTTGCCGATGTGGTCGACAATAAACTTGACATCGGGACACTGCTCTACGAATTGGATTGTTTTCGCCGTATGCCGGTAATCGATACAGATGTCGAACGTTAAACCGTACTCGGCAAGCAGCTGTACACCCCGAACGAAGTCCGGTCTGAGACAGAAATCGAGGTCGGGCTCAAATTGAATGATCCTTCGAATACCCTTGACTAAAGGGTTCTTTTTCAGTTCCTCGATTTCGGACCTGACCGCCTCCCCTTTTTCGAGCGGAGCCCACGAAACGATACCCTGCAAACGGGTATCTCTCTTTGCCTGATCGGTTACCCACTCCACCTCCTGCTTGTACCGGGTCGGCTCGCATTCACACTGGACGAATACCATTTTCTCAACCTTCACCGGTCCGCAGGCCGCATTGTATTCAGGCAGCGTAACCGTTCGGTTTATAAAAGGCACCTCTTCAAGCCACGGATAGGTCAAGTTTGTAATGTCCCAAATATGAACGTGGGTATCGACTATCGGAAAACGTATCATAGAACCTCCTTACGATCGTTCCATTGAGCCTCTTGCAAGCATACTTTTTCTACAATTACCGCCATTATACAAAAAAAACCTGCAAGCACAAAGCCCGCAGGTTAGAAAAGATGAAAAACCAGTGTCGTGCTGCTACATAAATTGTTGGATCCGTTCACCTAATTGAGGATTTGACTGCAACGCTTTAACAATAGAATTGAACTTTTCCACAGTCATACCCTTTTCCCTGACGATTTTTACCATCTTCTGTTGACTGTCCTGTTGGATCGTCTGTATCTGATTGACAAGTTCATTGAACTCCTCTGTTTCGACTTCCGTCTCTCCTTCGGCTTTCTTAGATTCGCCTTGCTGACGAGCAGAGTAGATTGAACTGAACCGTTCCTCACTCATGGATGAATCTGAAAAGGCGTCTTTAATTTTCTCATTTGAAGCCATCTGCACTTCTTGGATATCATTCATCGCCCGGACAAACGTCTTAAGCTCTTCATCGTTAAATTGATCGGCCTTTTTCTGCTGCTGCTCCTGAAATCTCGGTCCATCGTCCTCACTATTCATTTGAGCCGAAACCGAGACGCTGAGCAAGAAAAAGCAGGTAAGAAAGAGGAGGAGCACCTTTTTCGTTCGGAAAAATCGAATTATCATGTCGTTATTGCCTCCTAAAATATCGTAGTCCTCACAACGTAATAATAGAAGAGTAGAAACGTCAACCTTCCGGTTGGAATTACACCTTTACAAACTTTCTATAGAAAACTACTATTTTCACAAACAGGGAAAGCAATTACCTCATATGTCCCTATATCAACGCGGTCCAACATCGTGAAAAGTGGTCCATTCGAAGCGCTCCTCGAAACTGCACTCCGTGAAGATCTCGGCAGAGAGGGGGATGTCACCTCTTCCGCTCTATTCAAAGACGAAAGCGTAACGGCACAATTATACAGCAAGGATGCGGGAATCCTTGCAGGCGTATCCTGTTTCGCAAGAGTCATGCGGCGGGTAGATGAGAAAATACAATGCGATTTCTTTTACGCGGACGGGGACGGAATAGATAGACACGGCCTTGTAGCGGAGGTATCGGGGAATACCGTTTCCATACTCAAAGGGGAGCGCACCGCCATTAACTTTCTCTCGTTTCTCTCGGGAATCGCCACAAAAACAAACCGATTTACCGAAGCCGCACAAGAAGCAGGCCATGCAATTATCCTCGATACCCGAAAAACAATTCCCGGTTACAGAGAATTATCCAAATACGCGGTCGAAGTCGGGGGCGGTAAAAACCATCGAATGGGGCTCTACGATATGATACTGATAAAAGACAACCATATAGCCGCCGCCGGGACTATCTCCCTGGCAGTACAAAAGGCACGCGAAAGGTGGGGGAATAAATATAAAATAGAAGTCGAATGCGGCACACTCCCCGAGGTGGAAGAGGCAATCAAAAATAAGGTTGACATCATCATGCTCGATAACATGAATGTCGAAGAGACAACAACAGCGGTTTCACTTCCGCACACGGGTATTCTATTCGAAGCATCGGGAAATATGGACATTGAAAAGGTAAAACGTTACAGCGCCGCGGGTGTCGATTGTATATCGGTCGGGGAACTGACCCATTCTATCCGAGCGTTTGACTTTTCACTCACAATATCGAAGGACAAAAATCATGATTGAACGTGTCGAGTCACTGAAACGAAAATTGGGAGATGAACTCCTCATTCTCGCCCATTACTATCAAAATAAAGCCGTACAAGACGCCTCCCATATGGTCGGCGACTCATATAAATTATCGGTAGCCGCGAAGAAAGCGAAGGCACGGTACATCGTCTTCTGCGGGGTCCGTTTTATGGCCGAAACAGCCGCTATTCTCGCGCGTGACAGTCAACACGTCCTTATTCCTACGCCGACCGCCGAATGTGAAATGGCCACAATGACCGACGGCCCTTTGTTGTATCGGTTATACGAGGAAAACAAAACCCTTCGCGACCATTTTGTCCCGGTGGTCTATGTCAACACTACCGCCGAAGTGAAAGCTTTCGCGGGAAAATACAATGGTGTGGCCTGCACCTCTTCCAACGCTCGGATTATTATCTCCTCGCTCCTAAAGAAGCACCATGGAGTATTCTTTATTCCGGATAAAAATCTCGGTATGAATGCGGCCCGTTTACTCGATATCCCGAGTGAAGCCGTTGCCGTAATCGGAAAAAAAGGAGAGCGCCCCTCCACGCTGATCAAGGAGGCAACACGCTTTTGTGTTTGGGACGGATACTGTCCGGTCCACCATTCCATAACGGTAGAGCATATTCAAGAGGCAAAGGCCGCCTTTCCGGACGCGCATATCATCGTCCATCCGGAATGCCGGCCGGAGGTCGTTCGTTTATCCGACTATGCCGGTTCCACCTCCCAACTTCTAAGCTATATAAAGAAGAGCGCGTCGAATTCTCCTATAATAATAGGTACGGAATATAATTTCGTAGAAACGATGAAACAACACTATCCCGATAAGAAAATACATCATCTGAAAGCTACACAATGCGTCGATATGCACGCCGGGACTCTTCCTCGACTGGCTGCAACCGTGGAGAGTATTCAAGACGGTCCTCTGCGGAATGAAGTTCGTCTTGATCCGGCTGTTATCACCGAGGCAAAAAAACCGATCAATGAGATGATTCGGATTACGGAAGCCCAAAAGTCGGATGACGGGGGGGGCGCGTGAAAGAATTCGATGTTTTGATAATCGGTTCAGGTATATCCGGTCTGGTGTGTGCGATTGAATCGGCGGAAAACGGTTTTTCGGTGGCCCTGATCTCGAAAGAGCATGAGATGATCGAATCGAATACCCGCTACGCCCAAGGGGGAATCGTTGCCGGAGGCGACACCGATAGCTCCGAACTCTTGGCAAGAGATATTGTCTTAGCCGGAGATTCGTTAAGCAGGACAAAGGCTGTTAATCAATTAGCCGAACGAGCTCCTTCCTATGTTGAATCGTTTTTAGTCGATAAAATCGGAATAGCTTTTGATAAGGATGCCGACGGTTCGTACAATTTCACCAAGGAAGCGGCCCACAGCACCAGAAGGATCCTCCATGCAAAGGACAAAACCGGCTATTACATTGAGCAGGGGTTGTACGAATATGCCAAGAAAAAAGAGCATATCTCCTTTTTTCCCCGTCATTCGGCGATCGATATCATAACAAATACCCACCACAGCACTGACACTCAGGCGCGTTATCGCACTTCTCGTGCTCTCGGGGCCTATATATTGAACCAAGAAACAGGAGAAGTGGAGCGTTTTTTCGCGCCTGCTACAGTATTGGCTGCCGGTGGTACCGGCAACCTGTTTCTTCACACCTCCAACTCGGTAGGCGCGACGGGTGACGGAATCGCAATGGCCTATAGGGCCGGGGTAACTATCATCAATGCGGAGTACATTCAATTCCATCCCACTATCCTCTATCACCGGGATGTAAAACGGTTTCTCATTACGGAGGCGCTGCGCGGCGAAGGGGCCAGATTGCAAAACATCCGTGGTGATTACTTCATGGACCGTTATTCACCGGAAATGAAGGAGCTCGCGCCCAGGGACGTGGTTGCACGGGCGATCTACCAGGAGATGGAAGCGACAAACTCCTCCTACGTCTTTCTCGATACGGCGAAAATGGAAATCGACCTTGACGAACGGTTTCCCGGTATTTCCGCAGCCTGCAGGGAGATAGGACTCGATTTTACCCGGGAACCAATTCCGGTTGTTCCGGCGGCACACTACTCCTGCGGCGGAGTGAAAACCGATATAAAAGGGAAAACATCCATTAAAGGACTGTACAGCATTGGGGAAACGGCCTGTACGGGTCTTCACGGCAGTAATCGTTTGGCGAGTGTCAGTCTGTTGGAAGGATTATATTCCGGAATAGAAGCGTCCCGCTACATTAAAAAGAGAGAAACGTCGTTGACAAACAAAGACACCTCCCCTATCCCGGAGTGGGTCTCCCCCTCTCACGAAGAAACTTTTGATAAGGTACTCATCCATCATGACATGCTCAACATTCAAATGACGATGTGGGATTATGTCGGTATTTTACGGACAAAAAAGCGGCTCCAGAGGGCGTTGTCCGATCTTACCTACCTCATGCACAGAGTGGAACGTTTCTATAAAGAGGCAAAACTGACAAAAGAAATCATCGAGTTGCGCAATGCCGTGCTTACGGCTTCCATTATAACCCGGTCAGCGTTGAGCAATCCCCACTCCCGCGGATGCCACTACATTGAATGATCAGCAACGCCGATTGTCCATGTTTGGCACGGTGCCAAAAGGGCAAATATATCAAATTTTCCAAATATATCGATATTTTGCTTGACAAATTGCACTTTAATGGCCATCATGAAAAGAAAATCGGTCTTTCTGTATAGTATACAGGAGGATAATTTTCGCAGTAAGGATTTTGACATGCCCCCTCTCTCTCGTTGTATCGCAATGCTCACCCTTGTTCTTTCTCTCTCCTCCTTAGCGGACGGGGATGAAGTACGCAAAAAAGAGTTGAGGGTTGAACATTTAGGCGTTGCCCACGGCTTAAGCAGCTCTTCCGTATCTAAAATCTTTCAGGACAAATACGGTTTCATGTGGTTCGCCACGCAGTCGGGGCTCAATCGATATGACGGATATTCATTCGATCGGTATGAGCACGATCCGTTCGACAGGAACTCCCTCTCACATAATCTGATTCAAACGATGTATTATGAAGAAAACGGAGTGATATGGCTCGGAACCTATGGAGGACTCAATCGTTTCGATATAAAAACAGGCAATTTTACCTGGTATACCCATAAAACCGATTTTTCGCAATCGCTCAGTAACAACGTGGTAGTTGCGGTGACCCGCGACGCTGATGGAGATTTGTGGGTCGGAACGCTTAGGGGACTGAACCGATACGATGCGGAAAACAAACGGTTTACCCGGTATATGAGTGGAGATGTCGAACAAGGGGAATTGGCGAGCGATGTTGTTCGTTCGCTCGCAGTGGATAATCGGGGAACGGTATGGATCGGTACCTACGGCGGGCTTTCCCGGTACAATGGGAACAGTGACAGTTTTACGACATACGCCCCTGAAGAGGGGCAGGAAAAAACACTCCCTTCTCCCTACGTCATGTGCATTCTTGCCGACCCGGTCAAAGAAAACATTTTATGGACGGGAACGTGGGACGGCGGGGTTTCACGGTTTAACACACGGACGAAAGAGTTTACCACCTATACCCTACCCCATAACGAAATATATACCATGATGTTCGACTCCGACGGAATGCTGTGGGTAGGCACCTGGGGAAACGGTCTCTACCAAGTGGATCCGGCGACAGGGGAAATCTTTTCTATTGAAGTTGTTGATGAAGCACCGATAAAAAAGTTTACCACTGGAGTGATCTATTCTCTTTCGGAAGATAGATCGGGAATCGTTTGGATAGGAACTAACGGAACAGGTGTCTATAAGTACGTTCCATGGGAAAACAGTTTTCAATCATTCGTCCACGATCCGGACGATGAGACAACAATTTCGGACGGTAAAATTGATGCCGCGCATTTCGATTCCGACGGAACGGGTTGGTTCGGGACCTACAACGGGGGATTAAACAGATTCGATCCGGTCACTGAAAAGTTTACCCGGTATACCTACGGTCCCAACGCGCCTCATTCCCTCAGCAACAATATCGTCAACGATATCTTTCGAGATTCGAAGGGCAATCTATGGATCGGAACGAACGACGGCTTGAACAGATATATCCCCGAAACCGATTCTTTTCAGCGAATCTATGCCGGTTCCGACGAATACACCCCTCCGGAAGATGTTGTATTTGAAATTACCGAAGGACCGTCGGGTGCTCTTTGGCTGGGAACAAACACCTCGGGTGTGGCCGTCTACGACCATACGACAGGGCGTTACCGGGTGTTCGCTCACGATCCGGATGATCCGTCCAGCCTCAGCGACAATCTCGTCAGGTCTATTGTCCACGACAGTCACGGCGATACGTGGGTAGGGACCAACGACGGTTTAAACCGATACGATCGAAAAACAGGCCGTTTTATCCGTTATCATCACGATATCGATCGTATCGGAGTGACCATCAGCAGTGATAATATACGAGAAATCTACGAAGACACGAAAGGCAGAATTTGGATCGCGACAATGGGCGGCGGTGTAAGCCTGTATCACCGGGAAACCGATTCTTTTTCCTACCTAACGGTGGAGGACGGACTTGTCAGCAACCATGTTTTGGGCGTCCTGGAAGACAAGAGGGGCAAGCTGTGGTTCCCCACAAACCGAGGGATATCGATCTACGATCCTGCCGATAAAACCTTTCGGACCATCAACGAATCGAGCGGACTGCTTTCCAATGAACTGACCAAAGCATCGGTACAGGGCCCAACCGGAGGCTTCTACTTCGGAAGTGTCAAAGG
Organism: uncultured Spirochaetales bacterium; assembly: GCA_964543975.1. Taxonomy (GTDB): domain Bacteria; phylum Spirochaetota; class Spirochaetia; order SPDA01; family CAZJBZ01; genus CAZJBZ01. The sequence goes on along the minus strand of CAZJBZ010000086.1, from coordinate 1,859 downwards.
CGTCTGCGTTATCCGGGATATCAACAGGACCCAATCCGACTTCATCCCGCCGGTCGTCATTACCACGTTTACGGTATTGGGGGAAAAGAGGGAGTTACTACAAACCGACTTCCACGGGTATGAACCAATCGAGCTCGAATATACCGATTCTTATTTTTCATTTGAGTTTGCGGTCCTCGATTACGCGAGCCCCGATCAAAATAACTATTTTTATATGCTTGAAGGTTTCGATGATGAATGGAAGCAAAGCGATCGGAATTATATCAGCTACACGAACCTGGACCCGGGGGATTACACGCTAAAAGTCAAAGGTTCCGGCAGCAGAGACAACTGGAATGAGAAAGGGACTACGATCCCGATCACTGTAAACCCGCCATGGTGGAGGATGAGCATTGCCTACCTCGGATATACGGTACTCTTTGTTCTCAGCCTCTTAATGGTTTTTTCTAGAGTCCGTCGAAACCGATTGGAGGCGGAGGCACGGATAGCCGAACAAGAGAGCATTAACAGAGAACTGGATAAGAAAGTAAAAGAGCGGACCGCGGAAATAGAACAGTCAAGGGCGTTGGCGGAAGAAGCGACAAAGGCAAAGACCCTTTTTCTGGCAAACATGAGCCACGAGATACGGACCCCGCTCAACGGACTGATCGGGATGCTCTCTCTCCTTTCCAAAACCTCCTTAGAAGAAAAACAGCTGGAGTATTTAGACTATTCCCGAATTTCGGCGGACACTCTCAATACTCTTGTAAACGATCTACTCGATTTTGAACGGATCGAAGCCGGAGAGTTGAAGCTATCGAACGAGGTATTTTCGTTGAGAGATACAGTCGATTACATTCGGGGCCTGTTCGCGTATGGTTTCCGTGAGAAACAGCTTTCCTTTACTATGGATATGCAACTCGGACCTGCAAATGAGGTGGTTGCAGGCGATCGAAATCGGATTGTCCAAATTCTTACAAACCTCGTAAGCAACGCGTTGAAATACACCGAGAAAGGAGGCGTAATCGTAAGGATGGCCTTGTTTGAAGGGGCTGCCGAACGCTCCCTTTATCTTTTCGAAGTGGAAGACACCGGTGTGGGTATCGCTGAAGAGGACCTTGCTTCGATATTCGATCAATTCAGACAGCTTGATAACGGCTACGCAAAGGCGTCACGAGGCGTCGGTCTGGGATTGGCAATTGTCAAACAGGTAACGAACGCGATGAGCGGTTCGGTCTCGGTACGAAGCACGGTCGGAAAAGGAACTACCTTTGCCGTGACGCTTCCCCTTCACCCCGCGTCGGCAGGGTCCGTTATTCAGCAAAGCCCGGGCTTGACGGCGGAATCCATCAGCCAACCGAACTCAGACCTGACGGAAACGGAGCCGAAGAGCGATGAGAAGAAAGCCGGTTACGGCACTCTTTTGATTTGCGAGGACGAGGCGATAAACCGGCTCTACATCTCGCGATATTTGGAAGGTTTGGAATACGTTGTCGATGTCGCCCGCGACGGTACGGAAGCCGTCGAAAAGGCAACGAAACACGCGTATAGTTTGATCCTCATGGATCTGGGCATGCCCGGGATAAGCGGCTTAGAAGCGGCCCGGCGAATTCGCGAGTGGGAGCGTGACAACAGGCAGCCGCCCCGCCCGATCATCGCGCTTACCGCCCATTCTTACCAAGAAGACATCCAAAAATGCCGGGAAGCGGGGATGAACGATTTCGTTTCAAAACCGATCAACGAATCCCGGTTGCGAAAGACCATCGAGAACTGGATTCGGTAGAGTTTATAACTAATTTAGAGTTTTTAGCAATTTCCTCGCATACAAAAGTATACTTTCGTATACTGTTTTTTTATCTTAGTTCTCGCCGACAGGGAAA
>CAZJBZ010000085.1:0-13922 GCA_964543975.1 uncultured Spirochaetales bacterium | reverse complement strand
GACCTCTTCCGTAAAGCAGTTCGCCAGTTCAAGCCCTCCCGCGTACAGCTCCCATCGTTCACGCCAGGGTGTATTCTCCTTTTTTTTCGCCAGACAACCGATTTGAACGGGATAGTCACAGAGAAAAAAGGGACCGCCTTCCGATAGATTCGGTTCTATGAGGGAGAGAAAAATTCGGTGATACAGCTCTTCCCACGAGTCGCTCTTTTCGGCGGGGATCTCCAACCGCAGACACTCTTCATAGAGTTCATTCGTCTGTTCACAATGCTTAAGATCGATACGACAAAAATTCCAAAAAAGCTCCGCTACGGTAAACTCCTCATACGGCGGTTTCCCGGGACGATCAAACTCCTCGGCCAGTACAATCAGCAACTCTTTTGTTAATTCCAAGGAATCACGATAATCGGCACCGACAGTATACCATTCGAGCATGGTAAACTCCGGGTTGTGATGTTCGCCCGGAAAATCCATGCGGCGAAAACTGCGGCACACCTCGAAAATATTACCACTGCCTTCGCGCAGCAGCCTTTTATGATACAGCTCCGGAGACGGAAGAAGAAAAAGCCTCCTGCCGCATGCTGAAGTTTCAAAGAGGGGGATTGTCGGCTCCGGGATGAAGACCGGAGAAAGGGCCGGAGTGTTTATTTCACTGTATCCTTTTTCCAGAAAAAAGTGTCGTATTATCGTCATTAAACGGGATCGGCTGTAAAGTATTGTCTTGTTCATGAAAACACCGGTTATTGAACTTTATCGATAGGTATTTTACTATACTTTTACTCAGTTTGTCTCTCGGAAACGTACAAAGATAAAGGAAAGGAGTAACAGACATTTGTCAACACAATTTAAACCGGGCGATTCCTTTAGCGATTTTCATATTCTCTCGATAAAAGCATTACCCGAATATCGATCTCAAGGAATATACATAAAACACAGAGGAACGGGAGCGCGCCTCTATCATCTGGTAAACGATGATGAAGAGAACTTATTCGCATTCGGTTTTAAGACCCCTCCGCGGAATAATCGCGGGACCGCGCATATTGTCGAACATGCCGTCCTCTCCGGTTCGGAAAGGTTCCCGGTAAAGGACCCGTTTATCGAATTGATTCGGGGAAGCATGAAAACGTTTCTCAACGCGATGACCTATCCGGATAAAACGATCTATCCCGCCTCAAGCACAATAGAACGTGATTTCTATAATCTTATGCTGGTTGCCGGGGACGCCGTTTTCTTCCCGCTCTTAAGAAAAGAGGTGTTTCTTCAAGAGGGGCACCGCCTTTTATTAAAAGACAATAAGCAATTAGAAATAACCGGCATTGTTTTCAATGAAATGAAGGGTAATTACTCCTCTCCGGATTCAATCGCGGGTGAATGGTCGTACAGGTCCCTCTTTCCCGATTCTCCGTACCGGTTCGATTCCGGCGGGGAGCCGGAAGCCATCATGACACTTTCCTACGAAGAGTTTTTGGAATTTCATAAACAATACTACCATCCTTCCAACTGCTTCATCTTCCTCTACGGAAACATTCCCACGGAAAGACATCTTTCTTTTATCGAACGGAACTTCCTTTCTTCATTTACTTCCGTCTCGATTGATACCTCGCTTCGAAACCAGGCACGCCGGACAACTCCCGGAACGACGGAAAAGACCTATCCGATCGGAAAAAACGAGTCGACTGAAAGGAAAACCATCCTATCAATCAACTGGCTTTGCAACGACATTACCGATTCCGTCACCTCACTCGGAATGGAGGTGTTGTCGGAAGCACTCCTCGGTAATCCCGGCAGCCCTCTCCATAAAAGAATAATCGATTCCGGTTTAGGTGAAGATATCGCCCCAATAAGCGGGTATGATGAGAACATTAAAGAGACCGTTTATTCGATCGGCATTAGGGGAAGTGATCCGGAAAACGCGAAGCAATTCGAAGAACTGGTCCTCGATGAGATCGAAAAGCTCATGAAAGAAGGGGTCCCCCACGATGTTTTGGAAGGGGCCGTCTATAGGACCGAATTTCGCAACAGAGAAATTCCCGAGTCTATACCCTTCGGTCTACGCTTAATGAGCAAGACCTACAGAGGGTGGATTCATGACATTGAACCCGAATCGACCCTCGAGTTTACCAAACCGATGGAAAAAATAAAGCAAAAATTGGCTGAGGAACCGGCATACTTTTCGGACCTTCTGCGGCGTTTTTTCTTGGAAAACAACCATCGCACGACGGTCATTGTCAAACCTGATCCTCATTATCTCGAAAAACGGGAAGCGGAACAGCAGGCACGGTTGGAAGAGAAAATGAGAGGTCTGAGCGAAGATGAGTTACGCGGCATCACTCGGGAGAACAAACTGCTCTATGTTTTTCAAGAAACGCCCGACAGTGAAGAAGACCTGAAAAAGATACCTACTTTGGCGATAGACGATCTGCCCCGCGCTGTTGACATCATTGAAACGGAAAAAAGCGATTTCTACGGAGTGCCCCTCTATGCCCACGATCTTTTTACCAATGAGGTCATCTATATTGATGTGGCTTTCGAGTTCACGAATATGGATGATCATATCGCTCTTCTTCCGCTTTTTTCAAAGGCCCTCTACAGCATGGGTCTGCCCGGTCTTTCGTATGACAAAGTTTCTCGCGAACTTTCGACCTGCACCGGCGGATTCGGCTTCGCCCTTGAAGCCGGCGGACTGCCTCTTGAACCGGGACGGGGAAAACAATTTATCTATTTTCGGATTAAAACACTCAAAGAGACGGTTGAAAAGGCAATCCGTTTGATCACCAGGTTTTTTACCGAGACAAATTTTGCCGACGACAAACGATTTAGAGAACTGCTCTTTGAAAAAAGGAACAATATGAAGGCGGCCCTTATCCCCCGCGGGAACAGTTTTGCTTCCTTGCGGGCATCCGGATATGTTTCGCCGATTCTCGCCGCTGAAGAAAAATGGCGGGGGATCGATCAACTGCTCTTTTTAAATGATCTGTTTGAATCAACGGAAAAACAGTCGAAACCGTATTCCGAATTGCGGGAGGCGATGCTCCATCTGCGAGAAGAGCTGTTTACCAGAAAGGACCTTTCCATCAACATTACCTGCCCCCATTCACTTCTCTCCGTCACGAAAGACGCTTTACGGGGTTTCGTGACCTCTCTCCCGGAAAAGGGACGCGGGCCGAGAGCACCGGCAGCTCCTTCGTTATACTGTTCCGACAGCACCATAACGAACGAAGGAGTCGTGGTATCGTCATCGGTCGGATTCGCCGCGAAAGTGTTTCCGTCTTCACTGTTGGGAAGCGAAGAGTACGGCGTGGAAACCGTATTGGCCCACCTGCTGTCGACAGGCTCCTTATGGCAAAAAATCAGGGTCAGCGGAGGGGCCTATGGCGCGAGCGCCTCATCCAACGGGACCGAGGGTCTGTTCAGTTTTTCAACCTACCGAGATCCGGACGCGGCCGGCAGTTTGGGAATATTCCGAGAATCCCTCGAATCTATCGCGAAGGGAAATCTTTCGCCCGAGGAGGTGAAAAACGCCGTAATCGGTACGGTCGGCAAAGATGCTCGACCGTTGGCAGGCAGGCGACGGGGATTCACCGGGTTCAGAAGAGACCTCTATAAAATCAATGACGAACTTCGGCAACAAAAAAGAGATACAATCCTTTCCACCGACTGTGGAAAACTGAAGAAGACGGCCGCAGGCCTGTTGGAACGGTATAACGAAGGGGCGGCCGTGGTTTTAGCAGGTCGAGAGGTAATTGAGCGGGTAGCTGAGTTGAACGGGAAGGTGGATCGGACCGTTACGGTATAAAATCGATATGCATAGCATCTTCAATTGATAATTTTAGGAACTTCATAATATCGGTAGCTTTTACCCCAATAGAGCTTTTTTGTACCAGTTTAAACGAAGTCATGATTCCTAAAAAATAGACCATCAGCGCCGCGTGCATGGTTTTTCTGTCGTAGTCTTGAAAGAGTTCACTCGAACGGGCCATCTGCCGTATTACCGGAAAGATCAAATCGGTCAGTTTTTCTATCTTCTCTTCTATCTTGGTGAATTCGATAGCTTCAGCTATTAATATATTGATAAGGTCCAAGTCATTGAGAAGTTCGGGAAGAAATTGATCGATCAAAGTCTTGAGCTTTTTTTCATTGTCATTCGTTTGAGCAAAGGCTTCCTCCAGCCTGTCCCATAAATTAGTCCACCCCTCTTCAACGATAACTCTTACAATCTCTTCCTTGTTGGTAAAATAGGTGTAAATTGTGCCTACCGGCAGACCGGTCTCTTCTACAATATCCGAGATTGATGTATTGAAGAAACCTTTACGGGCGAATAAACTCTTCGAAGTTTGGAGAATAACAGTCCTCTTTTTTTCATCCTTTGTCCTGGCCATAGATATAATAGTACGTTCTTTTTACGATTCCTGCAATTACCTCTCCTCGCTTTTAAATCTCAAAAAGGGCTCGTATGACCATTACGGCGGAATCGGAAAGCGCTTCTAAATTGTACCCCCCCTCCAAAATGGCGATTATTCTTGACGCAGCATGCTTTTTCGCGATTTCTCCTAACAGCATCGTAAACGTGTAGTAGACCTTTGTTGAAAGATTAAGGCCTGAGAGAGGATCATCCTGATGAGCGTCGAACCCCGCGGAGACCAAAATGATGTCCGGCTGAAAAGCATCCAATGAAGGAAGTACTTTTGTTTTAAACTGCCGCAGGTAGTCCATATCTCCGCTTCCCGATCCCATGGGGATATTGAGCGTGGACCCCTTCCCGCTTCCGGTCCCCCTTTCTCGTACCGAACCGGTGCCCGGATAGTGAGGGTACTGGTGAAAACTGATAAAAAAGACGGAATTATCTTCTTCAAAAGCGTGTTGGGTCCCGTTACCGTGATGAGCGTCCCAATCAAGAATGGCGACCCTTTTCACCGGATAATTGACAAGCAGATACTCCGCCGTAATCGCAACATTATTGAAAATGCAGAACCCCCCGGCGGACTCTTTTTCAGCGTGGTGACCGGGCGGGCGAATGTTACAAAAACCGCATTCCGCCCTTCCCTTCATCACCGCGTCCGCCATCGCGAGACAGGAACCGGCAGCAAGGAGCGCTGTGTCGTACGAAAACTTCCCCACAGGTGTGTCCATTGCGTCTAAATAGTGAATATTGTGATCGATTTGATATTTGACGCGGACCGGATAATGAGGGGCGTGAATCAAACTGATATTGGCTTTTGTCGCCTTTCTGGGCCGTACCTTGACAAGTTTATGATAGAAACCGCTGTTCAGCACTTTTTCATGAATGGTCAATACTCGATCAGATCGTTCGGGATGTCCCATTCCGGTATCGTGTTTGGTAAACCGTTCGTCGAATAGATAGGCTGTTTTTGCCATAGAAGCCTCATTTCCAAAGGAGTAATTGGGAAAGACGGTTGTGCATACGGTGCCTTTACCTTCTATAAAATGTGTTCGAGGAATTTCTTTGTTCGTTCTTGTGTAGGATTATTAAAAATATGGGACGGTGGTCCCGTCTCTATCACTTCGCCTTCATCCATAAAGACGACGTTATCCGCCGCGGCCTTGGCAAATCCCATTTCATGAGAAACAACCAGCATAGTCATTCCTTCACGGGCAAGATCGAGCATCACATCCAAAACCTCTTTAATCATTTCCGGATCGAGCGCGGACGTAGGTTCATCGAACAGCATAACTTTCGGACTCATCGCTAAGGCACGCGCAATAGCCACCCGTTGCTGCTGCCCTCCCGATAACTGTTCCGGGTACGACAATTCTTTATCCGATAAACCGACCCGCTTGAGCAGCTTTCGGGCAATCTCTTCCGTTTCACCTCTCGGCATGCGTTTAACCACTCGAGGCCCCAGACTGATGTTATTCAGAGCGGAAAGATGAGGAAAGAGGTTGAAATTTTGGAAGACCATTCCCACTTCTTCTCGAATTTTGCGGATATTGGACCCGTTTTCCGTCACTTTATCCTGATCAATCCATATTTCACCCGAGGTAAGATTCTCAAGTCTGTTAACACAGCGTAAAAGCGTACTCTTCCCGCTTCCCGACGGTCCTACAATCAGGACCACTTGGCCCGCCCGCACCTCTAAGCTTACTTCTTTAACGGCAACGACTCTTCCAAACCGTTTCGTAGCATTCTTTATTTTTATTCGTGTGGTTTTCGATTCCATCGGTTTTCTAATTCCCCCGTCGGTCCATTCGCGATTCCATGATGCCGACCATTTTGGAAAAGAAAAGGGTCAATACGAGGTATACCAGTGCTACCACCGTATAACTCTCAAAGTAGGTAAATGATGTCGCCGCGTACTCCCGTCCTCGGCGCAGGAGGTCGGAAACGGCTAATATGGAAACTAAAGAGGAATCTTTCAGCATAGCGATAAACTCATTTCCAATCGGCGGCAGAATCATCTTGAAGGTCTGGGGCAAAATTACATACCTCATGGCCTGGCTCCTGCTCATGCCGACGGCCAAAGAGGCCTCCATCTGTCCCCGAGGTATCGATTGGATGCCGGCGCGAAAAATCTCTCCCATGTAGGCGCCGTAACAGATCGACATCGCGGTGACGGCGGAAATAATACTCGAGAGCCGGAAGAAACTTCCCAACGCGAAATAGATATAAAAAAGCTGGACCAGCAGGGGGATGCCGCGGATTACCTCGACATAAACCGTTGCAATCCTATTGACCAACGTTATGCGGGATATTCGCCCCAATCCGGTGAACAGCCCGATAACCAACGAAAAAGCGATGGAAATCAAGGTGACCTTGAAGGTGGTCAAAATTCCGTCGGGTATAAACAGATAAATTTCCCAATAGGGATCCGGAGAAAGGATGGGCAGGAGAACGAGAACGGTGATGGCGCCGAAGAAGGAGATCCGCCACGCGGAAAAAACCGGCTTGTCCCCTTCTTCCGGAATCAGAGCACCATCCGTTACATCAATTTTCGTTTTGGATTGCTTTACCTCAGCCACTTGTCCTTCAATTCTTCAACTTTACCCTGTTCAATGACTTTCTTAAGACCATTATTGATCGTCTCAAGCACTTCGGTATTGCCTTTCTTCACAGCGACACCGTAGTATTCGTTGGTAAACGGTTCACCGACAATCTTTAGCTTATCGTTGTAGTTCTCGTTCTGTAGGGCGTAATCGGCTGCGATCGGGGTGTCGGCTACGACCCCTTCGATTCTGCCGTTGGCAAGATCTTCGATAGCAAGCCCCAATTCGTCGTAGTTCTTCAGTTCAACGCCGTCAATCTTGTTGACTTCCATGGCGCCGGTTGTTCCGATCTGGGCACCCACGGCTTCTCCTTTCAAGTCTTCAAGCTTCGTTACCCCCGAGGTTTCCTTACGAACGATGAGCACCTGCCCGGCATTGATATAGGGTACGGAAAAATCCATGGCCTCTTTTCGTTCTTCGGTAATCGTCACCGAAGAAATGACGGCATCGTAGTTTTTATTTGCCAAACCGGCGAAAATACCGTCCCACGCGGTATTCTTAAACTCTACTTCAAACCCGCCCGCTTCGGCAGCCGCTTTCAGCAGATCGATATCGAAACCGACGATTTCTTTATTTTCGTTGACAAACTCCATCGGCGGCCATGTAGCATCGGTTGCCACCACAATTGTGTTGTCTTCCTGTTGCCCTTCGGCAAACACCGAAACCGCCGCTGTACTCAACAACAGCGTAATAAGAACTGCTCGAAAGATTAGTTTCCACTTCATGTTCATTTTCCTCCTTAATTTGTTAATAAGACACTAACCGTGTCAACATATTAGAAGAATCTAGGGCAAAAAGTCAATGTCATTTTTTCTTCCCGCGGCTGATTCTTCGCCCATTCGTTTGACAGGACAACCGTCAGTGATGGACAACGGAAAACTCTTTGACCGTCTCTTCAACCGCTTCATGCAATCGAGACCGCAGGCGGTCACCGAACAGTTCCACAAGGACGGTCCTGTCGTAATCGATTCTATTCGTATCATCGTCGATGAGAAGCTGATACGGGTTTATTTCCAACGCCGTTGTAAGCTTATCGAAGAGCGTGTGCGAAGGAAATTTACGACCTATCTCTATCTCGCTTATATACCCGACGGAGACATCGCACTTTTCCGCTAGTAACTGTTGGGAGTAACCTCGTTTTTTTCGATACTTTTTTACGTTTTTCATCAATAACTTTTTTGTTACACTCATTCCTACTCCTCCATGGTATTCTCGGCATTCCGCGTTACCCGGTGGTTTCTAATTGCGTTAGCATCTTTTTTCGCCGAGGTATCATCTATTCTTTGGAATAATACATATCTATGGGTTGGCAAACATGCTAATAGTGGATATACTATGGCTATTAGCCATATTTTATGAATTGCAACATTCTAAAAGTATAATATACAATTTTTTTTATGAATTATCTATTGTTGAGGATGAGGTCATGGATAAGAGAGAAAAGAGTGTCGAAGAGCGGGCGAAAGAAAACGAACGGCTACTGATAGAAATGAACCATAGAATAAAAAACAACTTAGCAAACGTGGAGGCTTTGGTCCACATGGAGATGGCCGATCCACGTAAATCAAAAGAGGATTCACTGAACGAAATCATCGGCAGAGTGCAGTCTATAGGGCTTGTCCATGAACTTCTTTCGACTCCGATCCATTTTAAAACCGTCAACATGAAACGTTACATTGAAACGCTTTCAGAGAGACTACTTCAGACGGCACACAACGGTAACCGGACCTACTCATTTCATTTTGACGTGGCGCCGCTCCTTCTGTCCCCGAAAATGACAACGACTCTGGGTTTGATCTTCACCGAGTTACTGACCAACACCTTTAAGTACGCGGTAACCGGGCCCGTATGCGTCATCACCTTCACACTACGGGAAGAGCGCGAAACAGTCCTTTTTATCTATCGGGATTCAGGTAAAAGTTTGCAGGGAACAGCGGCAACTCTCCAGGACCTGCCCCAAGGGACCGGCCTTCTGCTGATCAAAGAGATGGTCCACGGTTTAGAAGGGGAGATCGAGCTAAACACCAGGGTCGGGACCGAATTCCGAATTACTTTCCCCGCTTAAACCTTGGTCGGTTCGTATTTGTTGTGCCGGGTCCTGGGTCCCGGGCCCCTCGATCATCGCCACCTCGGCTCTTTGCTCATCCAGGGAAAATTGGGCGATCATCGCTTTTAACTGCTGCGCCTGAGAAGCCAACTCCTCAGCCGAAGAGGCGCTCTCCTCGGCACTGGCGGTATTCGATTGGGTAACTTGATCGATCTGCTCCAATCCGTTATTGATCTGTTCGATCCCCTGAGTTTGCTCGCGGCTGGCCTGAGTTATTTCATCGAGAAACTCGGCAACCTTGTTGGACCCGTCCACAATCTTTTCCAACTGAGTGGATGTCTTTTCGACCAGTTCACTTCCAAGCCGGATGTTTTTATGTGCTTCTTCGACTCGCAATGAGGTATCTCGAACAGACTCACCGCTTCTGTTGGCGAGGGTGCGGACCTCTTCGGCCACCACGGCAAAACCTTTTCCGTATTTTCCGGCACGGGCGGCCTCCACATTCGCGTTTAACGCCAACAGATTAATCTGGAATGAGATATCATCGATGGTTTTTACTATTTTATTGATCTCTTCCGAAGAGGCGGTAATCCCTTCCATCGCTTTGATCAGTTCCTTCATCTGCTCGCTTCCCTGGACGGCGCTGCTGCTCGCCTCTTTCGCCAAGGCATTCGCCTCTTCGGCGTTCTTGGTGTTTCCTTGAGATTGACTGTTTATCTGATTGATGGAGGAGGTAATCTCTTCCAAACTGCTCGCCTGTTCCGTTGCCCCCTGGGAGAGGTTTTGACTGGCCTGAGAAACCTGATCGGAACCGGTCGATACCTGGTCCACGGCGATATTCACCTGACCCAGAATCTGATTGAGAGAATCGACCATTTCAGCAAACGCCTTGCCCAAGCTGTCCTGATCGGAAGAGACTGAAGCTTCCACCCTCAAGTTTTTTTCCGCTATTTCTTGAGCGATATTCACCTTCTCTTTTTGATAATCGATGAGCCTATTGAAAGACCGGCCGATCTTGCCCATCTCATCGGCTCGTTTATTGATCCTCTCCATTTCATTTCGGTCCATACCGCCCATTTCGATGTCGCCCAGAGAAAGGCGGTCAGCTCCTTCCACAATATAGAGAATCGGTTTCGATATTGTTCCGGAAAAGAGTAGCGCGGCGATAATCGCTATCGCAATCATGACCGCGGCCGCGATGAGAATAAACCGGATGAGCGCATTGATGGGGCCGCGGACTTCCGCCTCATCAATTTCGGACATCAATGCCCAGCCGGTATCGTAGACCGTGACCGGGGTGTAAGCGGAAAGGACCGGATTGCCGTTGTAATCGATGACGATCCGGGCATCCGTCTCCCCGTTGAGCGCGCTTCGAGAGGCTTCGGTATCCACCTTTCCCAATTCGGGATTGGCAAAAGAGGCGGTAACCGAATGATTTTCGGGGTCGAGAAAGGAATCGGAACGCATTAGTTTATTAGGTCCTACCAGATAACTTTCTCCGGTTTCCCCCATACCTGTCCGTTCCTGCATAACGGCATTGATCCGTTCCAACGGCATTTGAAGGGCGACGAGCAGTTCGGTTTTCCCTTCTTTCACAACGGGTTGGGCGATAAACGCCGCCGGCTCACCGTTCGAAGGCTCGTACGGCCGAAAATCTCCGTAACTGAACTGTTGGCGGGAAAGAGCTTTCTTGACCGCTTCACCGAGACTCGAATCGGAATATTCTCCGTTCACGATGTTGGTAAGATAGTCGGCCTCTTTGGTAACCGTATAAAAAATTCTTCCGTTGGGGTGGATCAGGAACAGATCGTAATAACCGTATTCTTGAATGTATTCAGCATACAAATCATTGTTTCTGCCTTCTATTGTGGGGGCGATCGCCTCTTCCAAATCCATCTTGGTCACAATCGCCCAATTCAGGCCCTCAATATCGAGCGGACTGTACACCACCATGACCAAATTGCCCGCGCTGTCGGTAAAAACATTCTTTCCCTTTATCCCTTGTAAGGCCAGTTTGGCATATTCGGGGGCAATATCGGTAGCATCGTAACCAAAGACATACCTGCCGTCGCCCATCGTCCGCATATCGCTTCGGAAAAAGTATTTTCCGTCACGCTCTTCCATGATATAGGTCTCTCCGGATACACCTAAGCCGGTCCGGTCCCCGATAACGGCATTCATGGATTGATGGATTTCCCCGTCCGGCTCAAACGTTTCTTCGTCTATCACGGACACATTTCGTTCGAAATAGTGTTCCACCGCGTTTTTCTTGTTCTCGGTAACTGCCTCGAGATCTTCAAATGCCGCCTGCCGTAAAGCAAGAACGGTATTGATTAGAACATTCATGTCCCCGCGACGTTCGTCGAAATAACTTTGGATCTGCCCTTTTTTTATGTCCCGTATTGCCCTTAACTGCGCGTACTGAGACTGCATGAGCGCGTCCGAAGATTGAATAATCGAGAGAGCGGTAACCACGCCTATCGACGCAAGGACCACTACCAGAAAGATCAGAAGTATTTTCCCACCGATACTTTTAAAAAATGGAATTGAATCCGACTGCATGGTTATCCTCCTATGATTAACTCTTTTCTTGCGCCTTGTCCCTCATTGTTTCAATTTCTTCTTCTTTTAACAATTGATTGATATCAAGAAGGATCTTGACCTCATCGCCGATTTTTCCAAGCCCGGCGATGTACCGTTCCTTCACTGAGCCGCTTCTGAACGTAGGTGGAGGATCAATTTGATTCGCGGGAATGTCATGGACCTCGGAAACGGTATCGACAATCATACCGATATCGGTATCGTTGATGCGCGTGATCACGATGCAGGTCCGATCATCATATTCGCGTTCTTCCATGTTAAACTTGAGACGCAGGTCGATGACCGGAATTACCGTTCCCCGAAGATTGATGACCCCTTTCACATAATTCGGCATATCAGGCACGGTAACGATTTTTTGCAGCTCTTCTATCGATTGGACATGCGCGATATTTATGCCGTATTCTTCCGTTCCCAGTTTGCACAACAGATATTTATTTTCCTGAGTGTTCTCATCATCCTCTTCCATCGCCAAAAGGTCTTCATCAGCCATTATTTACTCCTTCTTATAAGCTCTCTTTACGTTAAGTCTACACATCCGGAGCATAAACTCAAGTTTTTTTCTTGATTTTTTCACAAATTTCCTCGCGCTCGCGCACCGGAAAAAGAGTATGAAAACAGAATAGAGGAACCGCCCGTACCCGTCTGTCACATAATCTGTTATTTTTTTGACACAAAAAATGTGACAACCAGTAGTAAAAATGCCGGCGATTTTTGCAATTACTAACAAAAACTTACAACTCACCGTGCTCCAAGAAACTATAATAGGCGTCTTGACTGAATACCACATGGTCCAAGAGGTCAATCCCCAGCGTCTCTCCCGCGTCACGGAGCCTTGCGGTTACCTCGCGGTCCTCGGAACTCGGCTCGACGTTTCCCGACGGATGATTATGGGCGACGATGATTGCGGCGGCCCTCTCCGTTACGGCCTCCGCGTATACTTCACGAGGGTGCACTAACGTTCTGTTGAGAATGCCGACCGATACTACATGGATCTTCATTACTTCATGGGCACCGTTCAATGAGACGGAAAGAAAGTGTTCCCTGTCCCTGTCCGCGTAATGAGAAACAACAGCGAGAACATCGCCGGGGGCACCGATCTTTTTCCTCCCCGGCACAAGACGACGACGAAAAAACTCCATTCCGGCGAGAAATTGCGCGGTTTTCGCCAACCCCAAACCCTTGATCGAACACAGTCCGTTGAAATCCACGTGACCGTTTTTTCTGTCCAAAAGGGAAAGCAGCTCTATTGAGATGCGCTGTACATCCTGCCCCTTTGTGCCGCTTCCGATGATGATCTGTAACAATTCGTAATCGGAGAGGGCTGTTGAACCGAAAGTGAAAAGCTTTTCCCTCGGCCTCTCATCTTTTCGCATTGCAAGAATGCTTTCTTTAACTTCTAATTGCTTTTTCATACCCTCTAATACACCGTTTTTTTCTCTGCTGATTCTCACTTTTCTCGTGAGGGATTGAATTTCTCTCTGTTCACTAATAGAATCCGATACTATGAAACACCTGCTTATCGTTGCTCTCCTTCTATGCTGCATCATGCCACTTCTTTTTGCGGAAAATGGGTGATCTTGAGCGTCACCGCACACCTGGGAGGGAATACGCGAGTAAAGCTTACGCGGTGCGGATCGCCCGCTTCGTTGGGTACGCTGAACGTATCCTTGGTAAATGCCATCTCTTCCGGCGGGGAGTCCATGCTTCTGCCGGTCAAAGTCCACACCGAACCGTTAACCTTCTCCGGTGACATGAGATGGTCGATGTTAACGGTCGTCTGAACCGGCGTATCGGCGTACTTGTTGATCACGAATACGTAGATATTACCTTCGGCATCCCTTGACGCACACGTACTCAGGTACGGAACTTCAGGTTGGGGCTGGTCAAGCTGTCCGAAGGCGGGCATGCTGTAGTTTGGACCTTTGTAATGGTGCTCAAGAAGTACATTACCGAAGTGGTTAATCAGCATGTTGAGGACATGAAACTGGCCCATCTTAAATCCGTTGAACTCCACCAGCGCCCAGGGCCTCTTCCACATCATCTCATGGTAGTTCGCCAGCAAGGCGCGGTTCTCGATCAAAACTCTCAGCTCCTCCGCCAAGGTCAGCACCATCTGCAGATGAGCGTCTCTCGGGTCCGTTCCATCGTCGTAAGGGTTCCACCAGATCTCATATTCCGTCTGTCCCCACCTTATCTCCTTGTCTTTTCTCACCGTGCCCTTGGCTTTGGCTTCGTCGATCAGGGCCTGGACGTCGCGTATCCAGTAAGCAAGTTG
>CAZJBZ010000084.1:0-14068 GCA_964543975.1 uncultured Spirochaetales bacterium | reverse complement strand
GTAGACACGCTCAAGCAGATCTGCTCGGCTGAGTTTGCCAGGATTTCCTATACCGAAGCGATCGAGCAGTTGGAAAAAGCCGATCGGGATTTTGAATTTGAAGTGTTCCGGGGGGCCGACCTCCAATCGGAACACGAGAAGTATCTAACCGAAACGGTGTATAATCGGCCGGTTATTGTCAGCGACTATCCGAAAGAGATCAAAGCTTTTTACATGAAGGTAAACGAAGATGGAAAAACGGTCCGCGCGATGGACGTTTTGGTCCCCCGGCTGGGGGAGATAATCGGAGGAAGTGAACGGGAATCGGACCATGATGTTCTTCTCTCTCGGATCCGTGAATTAGGTTTGAATGAAAAAGATTATTGGTGGTACCTGGAATTACGCAGATACGGTACCGTGCCCCATGCCGGATTCGGCTTAGGGTTTGAACGGCTCATACAGTATGTTTCCGGGATGCAGAATATACGGGATGTTATTCCCTTTCCCCGGGCCGTGAAAACGATCGATTTTTAGCTTCTATTTAAATTGAAACAGTTCCAATAACCCTACGGAAAACCATGGAATGTAGGTTATAAGAAGCACCGTTACCAAAAGAATGAGGAAAAACGGGATGACATTCTTCGAGATGGTGATTAACGGTTTGTTGAAGCGGTATGAGGCAAGAAAGAGGTTCAAACCGACCGGTGGAGTGAGATAACTCAACTGAAGATTTGCCAAAAAAATGACGCCTAAATGGACCGGATGGATGTTGAAAAGCTCGCCTAAGGGAATAATAAGAGGAGCCACCACTAAAATGGCCGAAAAGATATCCATGAAGCATCCGGTTACCAAAAGGGCCAGATTTAATAAGATAAGAAAGATATATTTGGAATGTATTGCGGTTTCCACCCATTGGGTCAATCTCATGGGGATTTCAGCGTCGATGATAAAATAGGAAAGTCCTTTCGAGGCTGCTAAAATAACCAAAACCCCGCCGATAATAGGCGCGCATTTGAGAAAAACCCGAGGAAGCTGTTTCAATTTTATATCTCTGTTGATTGCCACCTCGACGACCAAAGCGTATACCGCTGCCAAAGCCCCCGTTTCCACGAGAGTGGTAAGACCGCCGAAATAGCTGACCAACACAATCACCGGAAGCAGTACTTCCCAAATCGATCCTTTCAATGCGGCAAAAGCCTCCTTCAACGTGAAAGGTAATTTGGGAGTTTTATTTCGAACAGCTGTTCCAATTCCTATTGCCACTAATGCAAGGACCATGACGGCACCGGGAATGAGTCCGCCTACAAACATTTTTTTGATGTCCACCTGCGCGGCAACACCATAGATAATGATCGGCAGGCTGGGGGGAAAGAGCAGACCGATGCTGCCCGAAGCGGTCAAAAGGCCTGTTCCGAAACTGTCGGAATATCGTTTGCTCTCGACAAGGACGGAGTAGAGAAGGGCGCCTAAAGCGAGGATGGTAACGCCGGTTGCTCCGGTGAATGTTGTAAAAAAGGTGCAAACGATGATGGCAACGACGGCCAATCCACCGGGAAGCCGGCCGAAAAGGGCCCGAAACAAACGAATAAAGCGTTGTCCCGCGTTACTCTCGGAGAGGATGAAGCCGGCCAAGGTGAACAGCGGAATGGCGGGAATGCTGTTACCGATGAGCATGACATAGCTTTCATTGGCGATAATCTCCAACGGCGCGCCGGAACGGGCAAAAAGCATATAGGCAATTCCTCCGAGTACGATAAAAATGGGAGTACCGAAGACCGCACCGAAAAAGATGATAATAATAAGAGGAACGGTTATAAATGAGGCCGCGGAATAGTAGAATTCGAATAACAGGTCAAAAAATGGCGGAAGAGTGAAGATGAACGAGTAAAGGAGATTCACAATCGTCCCTAAACCGAGAAAGAGTCCGGCAATAAAGCCGCAGCCGGCTATAAAACGGTGACCGTACTTTTTTGGTGCGTTGAGCATAAATCGAACAGCCATTACCAAAAACCCAATCGGCATTATTAACGCGGCCGCCTGTATGGGAATTATTCCCACCCGACCGGTGGGATCGAAACCGATAAACACGAAGGAGAGAGAACTGATAAAAAAAGCTACGGTGAAGGTAATGGAGAGAAATGAATTAAAAGTTTGTATTCTTCGCGACCACGGTTCTCTCGCCATATCGGCACCGATACTCAGTGCTAAATGTTGTTTCTCCCGAGTGGTAATCATACCCCCGACAAAAGCAATCCAGAGGACGAGATGAAAAATGTAGTTCGTTGCCCCGGGAATACCGGTCTTAAAGACTTTTCGCAGAACTACCTCCGCAATAGGCAATCCCGCGAGGAGGATAAGCACGAGAGAAGAGATACCGTTTTCGAAGAATCTGAGAGGTGCCGTCCTTTTTACAACCGACATGGCTATTTTCTAAACTCTTCTACATGTTTTTTGATAAGATTGTATACCTTTTCTGAGAAAGATTTCCCCATTATCATCTCCATACCTCGTTCGAACTCCGATCTCCATTCTTCGCGGGCGTCTCCCGGAATCGGAACAACGGTAACACCTCGGTCTTTTAACACTTCCAAGGCCTCTTTTTCCAGCTCATGTGTGTTCTTATACAGTTCGTCTGCAGCATCTTGTGCGATCCGGCGTAATTCCGGTTTTAGTTCGTCGTCTATCCTGTTCCAGGTCCTTGAGGAGAGCACAAAAGCACCGATTACAGGTGAAATGGGAAAATCCATCATATAATCAACAACGGTATAGAGCTGGTAGGCAGTTGCACCGAGCAGAACATTGTAGCATGCCTCAACCATACCGCTGCTTAAGGCGGTGCCGATTTCACTTAAGGGGATGGGAAGAACGGTAAAACCCAAGTCCTTCCACGCTTCGAACATGGCCGGATCGACATCCGAACCGGCCATCTTCAGTTTTTTTAAATCTTCCGGATACACTACCCTTTCTTTTGAAAAAATATGAATCCACCCGGCTTGGGTCCAACCGATGACTTCAAACCCTTGATCACGGAGACCTTCACTCAAAACGGGAGATACTTTTTCGAAGACGTAGTCAAACTCTTCATTGGATGTTATGAGAAAGGGGATACTGAGGGCAACGGTATTGGGATCAATTCCGTTCAATCCCTGACTGGTGAATATCCCCCCTTGTATCTGATTAAACCGCATTTTTCGGATCATATCATCTTCATCACCGGCGATACCTCCCGGATAAATCTTTAAGGTGATTTCTCCGTCACTTGCCTCACTCCATTCAGACGCAATCTGCCGTAATGCTCTATCCCAAGGGCTTCCTTTCGGCGTAAGACTGGCAATCTTTAGGGTCAGAGGACGGGAAAACAGAGGGATTGCAATGAAAACCGACAACACGACGAGTAGTATTCCTCTTTTAATTCTCATACGGTGAAACGACTCCTTTTTCTATTTTTATTGTTACTTTTTTCAATTCAGCCTCTTGTAAAAGCACGGTGTGAGGTAATTGTAAAAATTACCTCAATTGTCTCAAATGAAAAAATCATCAACATGATTCAGGTACCATTCGGCCTTCTCTTGCATAATAATGTTAAGAAGACGCGAATCAGGATCTTTATCCGGTTCGATAGCCAGCGCCTGTTCAAGTAGTTCGCGGAACTCCGCACGGTCCTGGTTGGCGACGGAAAGAGTTATGGCAAGGGAGACATAAGGTGAAGCGCTCATCCCGTTTGTTAACTCGACTGCTCTATGGAAATGGTATCTGGCTTTCTCCTTGTCGCCCCCCATTTCCCGCGGCAGGGACGCGTAATAGAGGATATAAAACTCATGTATCATACCGTTTGAAAAATCAGGATCTAGTTCATACGCTCGGTTCATCAATTTACCCGCTTGGGGTATATGGGCCGATAGTTTTAGATCGAATACATCGATGGAAATCGCCCCAAACCATCCCGCTGCAGACCAATAAAGATAGGGGACATCTTCCGCGGACATTTCCTTTAAAACGGTGTCTAAATTCTCCTCTTCAATTGCCCGGTTAAATCCGGGGTAACGGAGTTCAAGCGATCGAAAGAGGTAATCCTTCCCGCGCAGGTATAATTTCTTCGCCCTGCCGTATGTCTCCTCCTGCTTTTTATACTCATTATCGGGCAGCATATCCGCGGGTGTTTGTACAAAAGCGTTCGCGTACATAATAAGGAGCGAACCGGTGTTCAAAAGCAGGCCTTCGTTTTCAGGATTTTCGACTATGAGTGTTTCATATAACTTTATGGTAAAGGGAAGAGCGTCGGCCACAAGTTGAGGATCGTTATCCCGCAGGAAACTATTTCCGCCACCCGATCCTCCTAAAACGTCCGAAATAGCATTAACCGCGAGTTTATTGATTGAACACGAGGAGAACACTACAGTGCATACGATTACGGTCAGGATGATGAATTTTTTCATAAGTACTACCAATAATGCCATCAAAAAGGTTAAAATTCAATATGGTTGCGGTATTTTCAGGTTAAAAAGTGAAGAAACCGGACCGCCGGCCGTTTTTCTCGGTCCGGATTACCGAATCGCTATAACAATGCCTCAGTCAAGCCGTTTTCTCAATTCCCGATCGAATGTATCCGCGAAAGCCTTAATCTCGCGTTTCCCGAAGCTGTTTGTTTCGTGAAACGGTATTCCTGATTCTCTTAGTTTTTTTGAAAAATCCCGAAAGGATAGTCGTTCTCGAATATTTTCATGTGAATAGAGCTTGCCACGGTCGTTAAGCACTGTTATCCCTTTTTCTACCAGCACCGCGGCAAGAGGGATATCCCGAGTAACGACGATATCATCCTTCTTGCCGTTTTCGATGATATAATCGTCGACTGCTTCACCTATACCGAAGACAATGATAAGTTCGGAGAAATCGGAACGTACATCCGGTAAATCTCGATTGGCAACAAAAAGTGCAGGTATACTATTTCGGTTGCTTGCCTTAACGATAATTTCACGAATACGACGTGGGCACGAATCGGCGTCAACGATAATTCTCATTTGCTCGAAACCGGAACAAATGCTTTGAATAGAACGGCGTTTCCGGTAATTATATATGATTCACAATCCGCGAAGATAATGAAAGAATCGCCTCTGCCGAAAGGAAGGGTTTGTTCTCCGCTGTTTTCGCTGATTTGCCCCTTGCCCTCGATGCAGATCAAGATTTCAACCGATTGAATACGACTGTGACGATAAGGAATACCTTCGGTTATCGTTACGCGAGTGAGAGCGTATTCATCGATAGGGACCGAATAGAGTTTTTCTCCGTTTTTCTCCGCGGGCCTGATTATTTCCGGCACTCCATCGGAGAAGGTCAGAACGTGTAATAGTTCGGGGATGTCAATATGCTTAGCGGTGAGGCCTCCCCGCAGCACATTGTCCGAGTTAGCCATAAGTTCAATGCCGGTCCCTTCCAAATAGGCATGCAGCTCTCCGGCGGGAAGGAACATCGCTTCACCGGGCCGCAAGGTGATACAATTAAGAAAGAGCGGACATAAGACGCCGATATCGTTCGGGTATTCTCTATTCAACTTTCGAACGGTTTCAGATAAAAGGTCGTCGCGTCCGCCGATTCGTTTTAGTACTGTTTCTATCAGCCCTTCACGATATTCAACATCCAATTCCATTAATTTCCGAAAAAAAGTTTTTAGCCCTTCAGTGTTCGGTTCCTTTTTCAGTTCCTCGGCAAGTTCGCTAAACTCCGGTATCTCTAAGGCGGAAAACTCCTCAATTATGGTATTGATCGGTCTGAATCCACGAAGCGCGAGAAAAGGAGTAACCGCGCTGATGATTTCCGGTTTGTGATTTTTATCCCGATAGTTACGGTCCGGCGCGTCTATCGGGACCCCCATTTTGTTTTCCCGCTCAAACCCCTTTTCAGCCTGTTCTTTATTTGGATGGGCTTGTATTGAAAGCGGTTTCGCGGCGGAAAGCACCTTGAAGAGAAACGGTAATTTTCCGTCGAAACGGGTGGAAACTCCTTCTCCCAAAACAGTATTCGGGTTTTTGGCTATTTCATCTTGCAGCGATACTGTTTGGCCTTCGGCAAGAAACGACGAAGGGGCCTTTGGATGGGTCCCCATCCATAATTCGGCCATAGGGGAATTGTCCGGATTCGGTATGTGTAACAGTTCGGGTATTGCGGTAGTGGACCCCCAACTATACTGTTGAATCTCATTTTTTAAAAAATAGATACTCATACTCATAGTGTAGTAAAGGGCTTTGGCTCGGTCAACACTTCCCGGAAGCGGAGCAGATTTATCCTGAGCGCCGGTCCGGCGGTAGTCTTGACCTTTTGTCCGGTTTCATTTTATAAAACAGACGGTGGTACTTTCAAAATCACCGTTTTAGCCGTATTAAAAAATTTCAATTGTTTATAACATAAGTAATTGAAGTTTTGAAAGCACCACATATCCCTAATTTAAAAGAGGTCCGACTATCAGAGGGAGGCAAATCATGGAAACCATATCTCAATTACAGGAAGCACGTTATTCATATCAACCGAAGCTGCCGTTGACTCTGCGAGAAGCCATTAATAATATCCAGGTAGAACTGGGTGAGGAAACGGAATCCATCGGAAATCAATCTGAATTAAAACAGATGTTTTCAAAAACCTACGGACGGCCTATAGCGACGTTCGTTAAAGGACAAAATAAGGCTATCGGAAAAAAACGTAATGTGGGTGTTGTCCTTTCGGGCGGTCAGGCTCCGGGCGGACACAATGTAATAGCGGGAATTTATGATGCCGTCAAAGCGGCCAATAAAGAATCGAAGGTGTTAGGGTTTTTAGGCGGTCCTTCAGGTATCCTCGAAGATAATGCCATTGAGATAACCGGCAGATATCTCGATGACTATAGAAACACCGGTGGTTTCGATATTATCGGCTCAGGGAGGACCAAATTGGAATCCGAAGATCAGTTCGAGACATGTCTCGAAGTTTTTCGCAAACGGGATATTTCCGCCTTCGTCATCATCGGGGGTGATGATTCCAATACTAACGCTGCCCTCTTAGCTGAATACTTTGAATCTAAAGACGCCGGGGTCCAGGTAATCGGAGTACCGAAAACGATCGACGGAGACCTGAAGAATGAATATGTGGAAGCTTCATTCGGCTTTGACACGGCAACCAAATCCTACGCCGAACTGATCGGTAATATCGAGCGGGACGCGAACAGTGCAAAGAAATATTGGCATTTTATCAAATTGATGGGACGTTCCGCGTCTCATATCGCGTTGGAATGTGCCCTGCAGGCACATCCCAACCATGCGATTATCTCCGAAGAAATAGATGAAAAACAGATGACGTTGGACCAGATTGTCGGAGACATCGTCGATATAATAGTAAAACGGGCAGAGAATGGGGATAATTTCGGTGTTGTGTTGGTCCCTGAAGGGCTTATCGAGTTTATTCCGGAAATGCGGATACTTATTTCGGAATTAAACGATATCTTAGCGGAGCACTCGGCGTATTATGCTACCCTCAACACTTTTGAAGATCAAAGCGAGTACATTAACAAGCAGCTCGGACGGGATGCCTCCTACGTCTTCTCTTCTTTGCCGAACTCGATTCAGCGTCAACTCCTTATGGACCGAGATCCTCACGGTAATGTGCAGGTATCGCGTATCGAAACGGAGAAGCTTCTCATCGAATTGGTGCAAGACAGATTGAATGAGATGAAGAGCAACGGTACATTCAAGGGTAAGTTCAGCACTCAAAGCCATTTTTTCGGTTATGAAGGTAGATGCGCGTTCCCCTCAAATTTTGACGCGAATTACTGTTACTCGTTGGGTTATGTTGCTTTTCTCCTTATCGGTTTCGGCCTTACCGGCTATATAGCGGCGGTCAAAAACCTTTCCAAACCGGTACAAGAGTGGGAAGGGGGCGGTATTCCCATTACCATGATGATGAACATGGAACAACGGAAAGGGAAGATGAAACCGGTCATAAAAAAGGCATTAGTAAAAACCGAAGAAAAACCGTTTAAGTTGTTTGCTCGTGAACGAAGCGAATGGGCGGTGAAAAATGTATATCTTTATCCGGGGGCCATTCAATACTACGGTCCGGATGAAATTTGTAATCAACCTACGAAAACATTGTTGTTGGAACACAGTTAGAAGAAGAGCTTACAAAGGTCTTCCAACCGTGTGGAGGGTACTGAAAAAGGGGCGCGAAGTCAAATACTACAGTTTGTTGATCATGCCGGCCAAGTAACCGGCACCAAAACCGTTATCGATATTGACAACGCTCACTCCTCCGGCGCAACTGTTAAGCATTCCCAGTAAGGCTGCCAATCCGCCGAAGTTCGCTCCGTAGCCGACGCTCGTTGGAACGGCAATGACCGGTTTATCAACCAGTCCGGCAACAACACTTGCCAAAGCCCCTTCCATTCCCGCGGTAACAATAATCACCTTAGCGGCGCGTATCCTGTCTAATTTATCGAACAACCGGTGTATGCCCGCGACCCCCACATCAGTTATCCTTTCGAGTTTGTTACCGAACAGTTCAGCTGTAATGGCCGCTTCTTCGGCAACGGGCAGATCGGAAGTGCCCGCGGTTACAATGGCAATATAGGTTTCGGTAAGCGGGAGTTCTTTTTTCTTAATAACGATTGTTTTGGCCACAGGATGGTACACCGCGGCCTCGTCAACTTTTTTCACGGCGGCAAAAATCTCATCGTTGGCCCTGGTAGCCAAGATATTCGTGTTTCTGCTTTCCATATATTCTACGATGGATTGTACCTGCTCGGGAGTTTTACCGGCGCAATAGATTATTTCGGGATAGCCTACTCTCGTCTCCCTCATGTTGTCGATAGTTGCAAATCCGAGGTCCCGATAAAAGTTCTCTTCAATTATTGTTGTCCCCTCCTCTATAGAGAGTTCTCCCGCTTTTACATTGGCAAGGATTTCTTTAATGTTGTCATTCATTTCCCTCCTCCTTATTCCGGTTCATTTTTCCGGTTTTATATCCCTCCAAATCGAGAGATATGTATCGATATCCATACAATTTCAATTCCTTTACAATATCATCCAAAAAAACCGTATCAAAGAATCGGGAACGTTCCTCGGGCGCGACCTCGATGCGGGCGGAATCGCCATAGCTGCGGACCCTTACGTGGTCAATTCCTCGATCTTTGAGATAATTTTCGGCATTGTCGACTCGGGTGAGTTCTTTTTTAGTCACCTCCGTGTCGTAGGGTAGACGTGAAAGCAGACAAGCGGAAGCCGGTTTTTGCCAAACCGAAAGACGAAGATCGTGCAGCGCGTTTCGAATATCCTGCTTGGTAAATCCGAGTTCTACAAGAGGACTGGTAATTCCAAGCTCTCGCAATGCTTTCAAGCCGGGTCGGTAATCATGCAGGTCGTCTTTGTTGGAACCGTCGTACACTTTTGTAATGCCTCTCTTTTGCGCGGCCCGAACAATTTCCGTAAACAGTTTTTTCTTACAGAGATAACAGCGGTCAGGCGGATTCTTCCGTATCTCTTCGGGAAACGGAACATCCACGATTATGTGGTCCGCGCCGATGGTTTGGGCAAGGCTTGTCGTCTCGTTCAGCTCTCTCCGTGGGGTATAGGGAGTAGATACCGTTATTCCTAAAGTCTCTTTCCCTACTGCATGGAAAGAGGCAGCTAAAAGAAGGGTACTGTCCACTCCACCGGAGAAGGCGACCGCCTGCGGTCCCTTTTCCTTCAAGTATTCTACAAGACGATCAAAGAGGGTATCCTGTTTGTTTTTTCCCATACCGTCACTCACGTTCTATCTTTCCCATGACAAAATCGTATATCTCTTTGACGGTGACGTTGTTGTTCTCAGCAGCTTGTAAGCAGTCCGCGTATTCCGGTTTTCCTTTTATCCGCTTTTCCCCCGCGTAGCCGTATTTTACCTTTATTTTACCATAGGAGGTCTCGATCGTTTCAAAACTACGTCTGAGCATCGTTTTGCGGACCTGGTAGGACCGGACCCCAAACGTTGTGCTGTTTCGGAAGACAACATCAATCAACATATCCGTGTCTGCGGTGTTGCACAGTATCTGAAGAGTTACAGCGGGCCGTGATTTTTTCATGACAATAGGGGTAAGGAAAACGTCCTTGGCGTCTTTATCGAACAATTTTTGCATAAGCGGTTCATAGAGTTCGGAATTCATATCGTCAATATTGCATTCAATGACGGTTTGGATGTCCGTTTCGTATTCGGCATTCTCTTCTTTTTCTCCCCAATAAACACGGAGAACATTAGGCACCGTTTCGAAACTCTTATTCCCAATTCCATACCCTATCTTTTTCGGGGAAAAGTCTGTTTGGGAAGTAAAAGTATCGGCAAAGGTGGCAAGGATCAATGCCCCGGTGGGAGTGGTCGTTTCACTTTCAACCAGACCGGTTTTCAGGGGAATGCCCCTTAAGAGGTCCGTCGTTGCCGGAGCCGGAACGGGAAAATGGCCGTGAGCACTGTCGACGAAACCGCCTCCCACCTGGACCGGTGAGGAGATAATTTCATCCGGCTTTAGATATTCGATACAGATAGCACTGCCGATGATGTCGACGATGGAGTCTACCGCCCCGACTTCGTGAAAATGGATTTTATCCGGGGTTGTACCGTGGATGCGGGCTTCGGTTTCCGCGAGCCGTCTGAACATTTTTTTGCTTATCGTTTTTACATGATTCGATAAATCGCTGGTATCGATAATAGTATTGATTTCGTTCAAACCGCGATGATGGTGTTCTTGGCGCGGGTGGTCGTGGTTGTGGTGCGCGGAAGTTACATGAACATTGACATTTGTTCCGGATATGCCGTTTTTTATATCTTTTTTTATTTCCAGCTCAAACTCCGGGAGGTGAAGTTTATTGAGCTCACTTGTAAGATACTGTGGATCAACCCCGATATCGATCATAGCTCCCAGGTTCATATCACCGCTGATGCCGCAAAAGCAATCGTAGAAGAGTATTGTTTTCACCTTCGGTCCTCCTTCCATTAGAATATATTTCTCTTAAAATACTATTATTTCTTTCGCTTGTGTACGGTAACCGGAAATTCCGAATATCCGTGGAAGTTATATGAGACGTCTCCCCGGACGCTGGAAAAGGTAAATACTTACAATGTATACTATGGTGATTTTGAAAGAAGCTTGGAGGCGTAGATGGGTACAGGAAAATACAGAAGACCTAGTTGGGACGACTATTTTTTGGAAGTCGCGCATGCCATTTCCAAACGCGCCACGTGTGATAGAGGACGAAGCGGGTGCGTCATCGCCCGGGACAAACAGGTCTTGGTTACCGGTTATGTTGGTTCCCCCACCGGGTTCCCGCATTGCGACGAAGTCGGCCACCAGATGAAAAAGGTTGTCCACGAAGACGGGCATGTCACCCAGCACTGTGTACGTACCGTGCACGCGGAACAGAATGCGATTTGTCAGGCGGCAAAAAGGGGTATCGCGATAGACGGAGCGACTCTTTACTGCCGAATGACGCCGTGTAAAACGTGCGCGATGCTCTTGATCAATTGCGGCATTAAAAGAATCGTCTGTGAGAGACGCTACCATGCCGGCACGGAATCTGAAGAATTGTTCAAACTCGCGGGTATTGTCCTCGAATATAAATATGACGAAGTTCAACAGTATGACAGTCAATAGAGAGGCAATTGCCGTTTCTCCCCATTTCGCATGAAGCTCGATAGGCTTTCATTTTTACGCTCTTTTTTTCTAAAGAGAGAAGCAGTGGCGGCAAAATCACTGTTTTTTCTCTATGATGATATCTCAATCCAAAAGACGTGTTACCGTTTTGCTTCTGTTCTTCCTTCTCTTTTCTCAATCCCCATCCTCTGCCAATGAGAGTGGGAAGGAAGAAGAAGAGATAAAGGGCAAAAGAGTCACAACCAAATTAGAGAATTGGGAGGAATTGACATTACGCGCGGTGTATACCGTCGGTCCGGTTACCCTTTTCGCTACTACTAAACTCATCGATTTTGAAAGCCAATCATGGTGGGCGGGCGCCTCTACACCGGCGTTTACTCTGGGAGCAGTCCGTTACAGCGGTTTGCTGAAAGAAATCAATAATCCGGTTTCCGCGGGTCCGGAGTCGACTCGACTTACGGAAAAAACCGCTATTACGCTTGATTCAACACTCGATCCCGGTACCGTAACCGGAGCCGGTCTCTATCCGCTTCTTCAGGAGGAAACGCTTCCGACCCGCCTTTCTCTGTTCGTCTTTCAACAGAAGAATAAAATTATCAATCTTGGGACCGCCGCGCAACTCCTTTTAGGCAGCGGAACGGCCGAGATTGTCTCGGTGTTTTCGTATAGTTTTGATGAAGAAAGTGAAGAGACGGATGGTTGGTTTTTTGAGTCACCGCCTTTTGCCGGTGATAATCTGTTTCATACGGCATTACGATGTACTTTTTTTCAACCATGGCTTACGATCGGCTACGTGATTGGTTGGTCGTGGGGAAAGTCGAGCTATCCCGATCTATTCGCGAGAGCCGGTTTTCAACTAACTACACTGTTTTTTATTCTCTCCGGCGTGGCGGCGGAGGCAGGTCCGCTCTACCGAAATTGGATGGGCAAATTATCAAATTGCACTTTTTTAGCGGGCGGAAAACTAACACTCTTTCCGAATGGTCCGATTAAATTGAGTGGGAGCTTTGAAAGAAAAATAAAGAGGGTAAAGAGTATACCGACACCCTACATTCCAACTACCGATGAAGCGCTCCTTACCGGATTTCTAACGGTTGGCCCCTTCACGATACGGAGTAGCTGGTTGTGGCGGCTTTCTTTTTCAGAGTACGGGGAAGTGTCCCTCGGTCAGACTTTCTCCTTACCGGTAAAAATGGAATATACGCGGTTTGCGATAGGTTTGGACCCTTCTTATACGTGGAATTACTATGGAGTAGCTGAAAAAAAGCTGAGTTTTGATTGTGATTTCGCTTTTTCAAAATTTACCCTGCAACTGGGTGTGGAAATAGCAAAGACGACCGACTGGTCGACAGGAGCGGAACTTGCTTTACTGTATAGAAGCACGTTTCGTTTACCATCGTATTCGGAAGATGAGTATACCGGCAAAGGCTCTCTTCGGTTGTCGTGTAAGGAGTCGTCTATCGCTGAATGGTCTGAAATCGATTCTTTTCAATCTTTCAGCGAAATTATAGAACTTTCTCTGAGCTGGGAAATTGCCCGATAGAGATTATTTCGCGTTCCAAGAAAAAACCGTATTTCTTTTCAACCCCTTTTTCGATGAAACGAAGCAGAGTCGAGACCTCTTCGGCTGTCGCGTTTCCTCTATTGACAACGATATTGGCGTGTTTTTCCGATACTTGTGCGTCTCCGATTCGATATCCTCTCAAGCCGAGAGAATCGATTATCTTTCCTGAAGGTTCCCCAAAGCTGCGATCGTTCTTAAATGCGGAACCCGCGCACGGATAGATGAAATGGCCCTTCGATTCCCGGTCCTGCTTATTTCGTTCCATCGCTTTCCATGCGGCGGCAGGGTCGGAGATTCGTTGTAATCGGAACGTCGCGTTGAGAATGATCGCAGATTTCCCTTGAAAAGGAGATTTTTTGTAATCAAAATCCGATTCTTTGGGTTTGTAGATGGTCGTTGCTCCGTTCCTATGCATAACCGTAACCCGATCGAGGACCGATGAAACCGAAACGCCGTAGCAGCGTGCGTTCATCCATACCGAACCACCCACCGAACCCGGCATGGAATAGATAAACTCCATACCGCTTAGGGATGAGTCGGCTGCTGCCTCACTTACCTGACTGATCTCCGCGCCCGCCTCGGCGGTAATCAATTCATCGTGGACCGAAACAGCGTTTAATCGCTGGAAATCTATTACCAAACCACGAATCCCTAGGTCTGAAACTAAAATATTTGCACCTGAACCGAGGATGAAGACCGGCGTCTTCTCCTCTTCAGCGGCCTTTACCGCCGAGCCGACGGCTTCGAAAGAGTCGGGGATAAAAAACAGGTCTGCCGGACCTCCGATAGAGAAGGTGGTATGCTTTCGCATCGGTTCGTTTTCAAGTACTCTACCGTATCTGTTGATTTTTTGGTACAATTTCCGTAGATTACTCACACGAGAT
>CAZJBZ010000083.1:0-14075 GCA_964543975.1 uncultured Spirochaetales bacterium | reverse complement strand
CGTCCAACCGCTGTTCGGGAGCGCTTACGTGTACTTTCTTGAGCATCTCCAGCGCTCGTTCACGCGCCTCTTTCTTTCCGGCATTTTCATGGAGTCTGACGGTTTCACCTATCTGCTTCCCTACAGTATAGAGCGGATTGAGCGAGGTCATCGGTTCCTGGAAAACCATCCCTATTTCACCACCGCGGATCGAACGCATTTCGGCACCGCGGGAGTCGAGGGTCACCAAATCGGTTATTACATTTTTTTTGGGGTTTTTAAACAGAATCTGTCCGTCGGTTATTTTGCCGACAGGCCCTTGGATTAAACGCATGACGGAGAGGGAGGTGACGCTCTTTCCGCACCCGCTTTCACCGACCAATCCCAACGTCGTATTGCGACGTATTTTTAAATCAACTCCGTCGACCGCTTTTACCGTACCTTTTTCCAGAAAGAATTGGGTTTTAAGACTACGAATATCGAGAACGATATCTTGATCCGTTTCAATACTGCCTTTTAACGACATGGCTACACCTATTATCGATCATAAAATCTCTTTTTGCAATAGAAACTAGTATGATTGCCCTCAATGTCCAAACAATACCATAAGTTTTTCGATGCCACTTTCACTATTTAACTCGTAGAAAAAGAATTTTTTACACTTTTTCACAATGATCTTTCGTTTTTATAAGAAAAAGTATAAGATTGATAACATGATCTTGATTTTTTCCACAATGAAGAGGTGATTGTCACATGTCGACGGTATTGGAACAGAGAATAGTTGTCCCCTCAATTGATAAGGATGGAGGTTTGGAATTCGATGTTCGATGCGCGACGGTGCATGAATATTCGAAGGGATATACCGTATCAAAACATTCACATTCCTGGGTGGAGATTAACTATATCAATTACGGAAGTTGTTCGATACAGGTCGATACAGATTATTTTCGCTTCAAAGCGGGTGATTGTATGATCCTCTTTCCGGGTTCGCTTCACTCCTATAAGGTTGATTCCAAAACAAACTGTAAAATGACCCAATTGGAGTTTGCGGTACGATATTCCGGCAGAAGGGACTTACTCTCCGAGGAGGTCCGGAATCTTCAATTTTTGACCGCTTTGCGTCGTAGAAGACGAAAAATCTTTAAGGTGTTTAAAAATAGTCATGTGAACAACTGCATGACGCGAATCTATGAAGAACTGCTCAATAATGATGAATTTACCGGCCCGCTGACCAAACTGTATTTTTTTGAACTTATCAATCTCCTTTCACGAGAATTGATGCAGTCGGTGAATGAACATGCTCACATAAACGATCCGGTCATCAATCCTGTTATCACCTATATTCATAATCATATAAATGAGAAGTTGTCCGTCGCCGATATCGCTAGAGTGTTCAATAAACATCCGAATAGTTTAAACAATATGTTTAAAAGAATTACCAATTACACGCTGCCGGAATATGTTCGTAATATTCGGCTTAAAGAGGCAGCAAAGCTTATACGGAAGGATCAATATTCTTTTACCGAGATAGCAAACAGGACCGGATTCGAAACGCCGCAATATTTTTCTAAAGTATTTAAAAAAACAATGGGTATTACCCCCTCAGCCTATAAACAGCAATACGGTGATGATACGAAAAAACAGCTGGATTTCGACAACGATCATCCCTGTTTTCTATCTTAAGGAGTTTACTATGTCATTTAAAATCGCTTTTATCGGTGCGGGCAGCATCGGATTTACACGGAAATTGGTCCAGGATATTCTTACCGTCCCGGAGTTTGATTCAATCGATATCGTTTTTATGGATATCGACGAGAGGAATCTCGAGATGGTGTATCAACTTGTGGACAGGGACATAAAAGCAAACAAGAAAGAGAGTGTTAAGCTCATGGCAACGACGGACAGGCGCGAAGCATTGGAAAATGCACGCTATGTTTTTAATGTTGTTCGAATCGGTGGTCTTGAAGGGTTTAAAACCGATATCGAAATTCCCCTTTCTTACGGAATAGACCAATGCGTTGGAGATACCCTCTGCGCCGGAGGCATCATGTACGGACAACGAGGAATACCCTTTATCCTCGGTTTGTGTAAAGACATACGTGATGCCGCGGAGGAGAATTGTATTTTGCTCAACTACGCCAACCCTAATGCCATGCTTGCCTGGGCGGCAAATACGTACGGTAATGTACAGACCGTGGGACTGTGTCACGGAGTTCAGGGCGGTCACATCCAGATTGCCGATGCGCTGGGTGTCCCCGTTGATGAACTGGATATCATCTGTGCCGGTATCAACCACCAAACCTGGTATATACAAATCCGCTACAAGGGAGAGGATATGACCGGTAAGCTGCTGGGGGCGTACGAAAACCATCCCGTTTACAGCAAACAGGAGAAGGTGAGGATCGATATGCTGGACCGGTTCGGTTATTACAGTACCGAATCGAACGGTCACTTGAGTGAATATGTTCCCTGGTATCGGAAAAGGCCTGAAGAAATTATGGATTGGATCGATCTCAGCAAGTGGATCCATGGGGAAACCGGCGGGTACCTTCGGGAATGTACCGAACGACGTAATTGGTTTGAAGAAGACTTTCCGAAATGGATGGAAGAACCACCGAAAGAGTATAAATCTGAAAAGCGCTCGAGAGAGCACGGTTCTTATATCTTGGAAGGTTTAGAAACGGGCCGAGTGTATCGAGGCCACTTCAACGTTAAAAACGGCGGCTGTATAACCAATCTTCCGGAAGACGCGGTTGTGGAAGTTCCCGGTTATGTCGATGCCAACGGGATCAATATCCCCATCGTGGGCGATCTTCCTCTGGGTTGTGCCGCAATTTGTGACGTTAGTATCAATGTGCAGCGTTTGGCCGTTGAAGCGGCGGTGCGGGGAGATGATAGGCTGCTGAGGCAGGCCATGATGATGGACCCGCTTACCGGTGCAGTGTGTAACCCGCCGGAAATCCGGCAGATGGTCGATGAAATGCTGGTTGCTCAAAAACAGTGGCTCCCGCAATACGGGCCTGCAATCGATGCGGCCGAAAACAGATTGAAACAGGGCAAAAAAATAAAAACGGACGATTCATACAAGGGCGCCGCCAGATTGGAAACCAAAAGCATCGAACAACTGCGAGAGGGGGACCCGGATTCGGTACTCAACACCGAAGAACGGGCATTCAACCTTCGTGAAAAGGGTAATAGCTGAGTCTCGAGGCAGAAATCAAGGAGTTACAACATGATAAAGATAACTTTTATCGGTGCGGGAAGCACCGTATTTGCAAAGAATGTATTAGGCGATGTCATGCTCACCGAGGCCCTGCGTGATGCTCATATCGCTCTCTACGATATTGACGGCGGACGGGTGGAAGAGTCTCGGATCATGACCGAGAATCTAAATCGTAACATCAACAACGGCCGTGCAAAGATAACCGCCCATCTGGGGGTAGAGAATAGAAAAGAAGCGCTCAGAGACGCGGATTTTTTGGTAAACGCCATACAAATCGGCGGATATGAACCTTCTACGGTCATCGATTTCGAGATACCGAAGAAGTATGGACTGCGTCAAACAATCGGTGACACGTTGGGGATCGGCGGGATATTCCGGGGACTGCGGACCATTCCGGTCATGCTGGATATAGCACGCGAGATGGAAGAGGTCTGTCCCGACGGATGGCTGCTCAACTACACGAATCCCATGTCGATCGTTACCGGTGCGGTTTTAAAGGCCACGGAAGCCAACATCATCGGGTTGTGTCATTCGGTCCAAATCTGTGTACCCAGGCTTTTAGAGGCACTCGATTACGATATTGATCCCGCCGATACTCGCTGGAAGATTGCAGGAATAAATCATATGGCATGGCTTACCGAAATAGAATATCAGGAAAACGATCTCTATCCGGAAATGCGAAAACGTGCTGCTGAGAAAAACGGTGCGGCCAGGGCAGTTGGCGCGGAAAAGCATGAGGACATGGTCAGGTTCGAAATTATGCGGCGGTTCGGCTATTATGTGACCGAATCTTCAGAGCATAACGCGGAGTATACGCCTTATTGGATGAAAGACAAATATCCCCAATTGATCGAAGAGTTTAATATTCCCCTCGATGAATATCCGAGACGATGTATCAAACAGATTGAAACATGGAGTAAGCGGAAGGACGAGTTACTCAATAATGCCGATCTGTCACATGAAAGGACCCATGAATACGCTTCGTACATCATGAACGCGATAGCAACCGATCAACCGTATCGGATCCACGGTAACGTTATCAATAACGGATTTATCCCCAATCTGCCTTCCGAAGCGATTGTCGAGGTCCCCTGTCTTGTCGACAGAAACGGCGTTCAGGGGGTGTATCATGGTAGACTTCCCCAACAGTGCGCGGCACTCAACAGAACGAACATCAATGTGCATCTGTTGACCATTGAAGCCGCCCTTACCGGAAATCGGAACAGAGTTTACCAAGCGGCTTTCCTTGACCCTCACACTTCGTCAGAGCTTTCTCTCGATGAGATAACAAAGATGTGTGATGAACTTTTTGACGCGCATGAAGATTATTTACCCCAGTTTTAGAAGCAGCAGTCCGTTTTTCCTTGTTTTGTATAGGTAAAGCACGTTGTTCAATCAACACTTTTATACTATACTTTTCATATGGAGCGGACGGTGGAAGAAATAGCCGAACTCTTAGAACAGGAACTGTTGCGTGCATGTGATGTGCGGGACAAGGACTCCCTCAAACGGTTCATTTGGTTGTTAGTTGAAAACGCAGTAGGGAAAAAAGAACACCAGATTGAAACCGCTGGTATTCGAGCAGAAATAAGTGTATTAGCTGCGAATATTGAAAAAAATTCGGAAATCATGCGTCAAGGTTTTGCTGAAACACACGGATTATTCGAGCTTTTGCAGCAAAATATGGACAAGCGCTTTGAAGCTGTCGATAAGCGGTTCGAATCGATGCAGCGCACGATGGATCAACGGTTCGAATCGATGCAGCAAAATATGGACAAGCGCTTTGAGGCTGTCGATAAGCGGTTCGAATCGATGCAGCGCACGATGGATCAACGGTTCGAATCGATGCAGCAAAATATGGACAAGCGCTTTGAAGCTGTCGACAAACGGTTTGAAGCTGTCGACAAACGGTTTGAGTCGATGCAGCACACGATGGATGAACGGTTCGAATCAATGCAACAAAATATGGACAAGCGCTTTGAAGCCATCGATAAACGGCTGGGCAACATGTTCACCTTCATGACGATTGGATTTTCTCTACTTACAGTTATAGCTGTTTTATTTAAATTCCTCGCATGACCTATTTCTTCTTTGCCTCTGCTAACGAAAAATTAACAATGAGGCGCTACACTCCGAGATTAGAAAAAGCGGATTTAAGGAGGATGCATGAACATCGGTATCATTTTTTATTCCCAAACCGGCAATACCAAATCTGTTGCAGAAGCATTGAAAGAAAAATTATCTTCTAACGGTCATACGGTCAGTCTCGCGCAAGTAGTCCCTCAGGGGGAGATAACCCCGGGGATGAAAGAGGTCAATTTCAAAGAAAAACCTGATGTTTCTCAATTTGAAGGCATAGTGTTCGCTTCACCTGTGCAGGCTTTTCGTCTTGCCGCTCCGATGAAAGCCTATTTGTCCGCCATAGGATCAGTGAAAGATAAGAGAATTGGCTGCTTTGTTACAAAACAGCTGCCTTGGAAATGGACGGGAGGCAATAAAGCTTTACAGCAGATGAAGAAACTGTGCAGCTTGCGGGAGGGAACGGTTTTGGGAGAAGAGATCGTTTTTTGGTCGAGTGATGAGAAGGAAAAAATGATAAATAATTGTGTAGATCGACTTGCCGGATTGTTTGCCTGAGGTGCGCGATAAGGCCGTAACATGAAGATACTTTGTATTCGGGATGTGGAAAGAGAGTGTGAACTCTCTCTTGACCTCTTTGAAAGAATAAAAATGAAAACCGAAACAAACGGTCATACAATCGAGAAGATCGATATCGGAAAAAATGACATTGCGTTTTGCCGGGGTTGTTTTCGATGCTGGACCAATGAAACCGGAATATGTGTAACCAAGGACGGAATGGAAAATTTGAATGAGCGGCTTATTGGTTGTGATCTTATTCTCATCCTTTCACCTGTTGTATTCGGGACTTTTTCTACACCGATTAAGGCTTTAGTAGATAAAGGCTTCGGCAACAATCTTTTTGAGGAAAAACATTATCCGCAGCTTATTATCGGATTTGGAGAAGATATCACCGACGCGGAGCTATCCTGTTTCATCGATATCTCGGAAAAGCATCGAGGTACTGCCGATGTAGTGCATCCGGAAATTTCGGATATCCCGGTTGAGGTATGGGTTACCAGATCACTTTCAGACAATGTTGTCCTCGCCGATAAAATAGTGAAAATTCATCTCGCGGGCGGGGCTGTATGAAACAGGAAGGTGAAGAGACGAAAGCCGATAAAAAGGTCTCTCTTATAAATGGTAGTCCCAGAGGAGCTAAAGCATCATCACTTCTCTTTCTGCATGATTTAGGTGACTTGCTTGAAAAGAACGGTATTCAATCGACCGTTTATACAATATGTCTTTCAAACGATCGGGCCAACTCGCGGGAACTTCTCGAAGCAATGAGGACGTCGGACAGTCTAATTTTTTCCTTCCCACTCTACGCCTATACCCTTCCGGCGGCCTTTACACAGTTGCTCGAAGAGTATGGAGAGTATGTCGGTCACGGTGGTGTCACGAACAAAGCTCCTCTGGTATATGCTTTTGTTAATTCCGGGTATCCGGTACCCCGCGTTAATGAAGAAGCTTTGCGTGTGATGCAACTTTATTGCATCCGGTTCGGTTTCAACTGGCGATTTGGCGCCGGAATTGGCGGAGGCTTGATCGTCGCGATGACAAGACGTATACCGCTTATCAACCGCAAATTGCGACAAACGTACAAACGGATTATCGAAGATATTATAAGGTGCGATATCTCCGCTTACGAAACGGCGGAAAATGTCTGGATCAGGCCGGTCCTCCCAAAACCGGTAATGCTCTACATGAAGGACAGTAAATTGTCGAAGCGAATGATGAAGCGGATCACTTGAGGCACTTGCAAAAATCACCATTTTATCAGGGTAAAAATGAGTTAAATGACTTCCGTGAGAGGTCCTCAACCCACCCTTTTCTCCAAATTTGACTTTTTCATCTCTTTTGCAGTATTATAAGCCTAAGTATTAAAATGTAGCTTCTTTGTACGGCCCGCTTAATGAAAAAAAGTCGCTCAAAAAATAACGGCATTGATGTCCTCGTCCGAATCACGAAAATGGCATTCGAGCATAGATGGCGGATGGCCATGTCGATCGGTGGAGCGGTCATCGCCGTATCGTTGCAGCTCTCCATTCCACGGCTATTGGGAAATGCCGTTGATAGTGCCCACTCCCTCATCAAACAGGGGGGTACGTTACCGGAGGCGCAACAGGCACTTCTTATTACCGCTTCTCTTCTCTGTGCCGCAAGTATTTTACGCGGCCTTTTTACGATGCTGTTCAACTACCAGGCTGAAGCTGTCGGACAGACAATCGGGTATAAACTGCGGCTCGCAATGTATGAAAAGATTCAAAAACTCAGTTATAGTTATCACGATCATGTACACAGCGGCGACCTTATCACGAGGGGTATGCTGGACATAGAGGGGGTACGCCTTTTCGTCAATACCGGTATTATCCGGCTGGTGGTCCTTTCCCTGCTTATCGGAATCGGGACGTACCTCTTAATCAGGACCGATTTTCTATTGGCTCTCGTTGCCCTCAGTTTCGTCCCTTTCGTCGGATGGCGCGCCATCGTGACCCGACTCAACCTTCGCGCCGGCTGGCATCGGCTGCAGGACAGATTGGCCGTATTGACGAGGGTTATGGAAGAGAACCTGGGCGGGATAAGAGTTGTTCGGGCTTTCGCGGCGCAGGATTATGAGATGGGAAAGTTCGATCATGTGTCGGGACAGGCGATTCGATTGACCCAGCACCGTATCGGACAAAGAGTACGCAATGGGACGGTGATGACCTTTGCCTATTTTATTTCTATGGGACTGATCCTCTGGTTCGGGGGGCAGAAGGTTTTGACCGGAGTGATAACAATCGGACAGTTAACCGCGTTTCTCGCGTTCGTGACCATCCTCCAAATGCCTGTACGACAGCTGGGCCTCTTGGTTAACGCTGTGGCACGGGCAAACAGCTGTGGCGAACGTCTTTTCAGCGTCTTGGATTTGGAACCTGAGATTCAAGACGTTCCGCGGGCACGGGATCTGCAAATGGACTGCGGAGTTTTGCAATTTGAAAATGTCCATTTTTCATATCATGGAAACGACAGAAAAGAACATGATTTGGAGAACATTAGTTTCGAGGTTGGGCCGGGGCAGGTTTTGGGAATAGTCGGCCCACCCGGTGCCGGGAAATCGACGATTGCTCATCTTATCCCCCGTTTCTACGATATCGACGGAGGCCGCATTACCATCGACGGTCAGGATATTCGTGAGGTCACCTTAAAATCTCTCAGATCGGCAGTCAGTGTCATTCAGCAGGATAATTTTATCTTTACCGCGGGTATCGAGAACAATGTTGCCTACGGAAATCCTTGGGTAGACCGTGACCGGATCGTCTGGGCTTCCGAGGCTGCACAGCTGCATCCCTATATAGATCAATTACCGAAGAAATATAAAACCCTTGTCGGTGAGAGGGGGGTATCTCTTTCAGGAGGACAGCGGCAGAGACTCGCCATAGCCCGAACGCTTGTTTTAAGACCACCGATTATGATTTTTGATGATTCGACGGCCTCTATCGACGCCGGAACGGAGCACAAAATACGCTCTGCACTTTCGGAGATATCCAAAGACCACGCGACTATTATTATTTCGCATAGGCTGAGTTCTCTCATGCATGCTGATGAAATAATCTTTATCGATGACGGTAAAATTGTGGAGCGGGGTAATCATCAACAACTGTTCGAATTGGAAGGGAGATACAAGAAATTGTATGATTTGCAATCGAATCCCGCGGATGAGGAGCAGTTGAAAACCTGAAGGAACTGAAGATGGAACGGAAAAACCAGGATAAGTGCGCCGCCGAACAAAATCACGACGATCGATGCGAACAGAGTGTGGGTGAAGATTCTTTTAAGGGACGACCTCCTCTTGCGGTCGTCGGCTCTCAAATAAATCTCGATGAAGTTATCTTTGGAGATGCGTTCGACGGACATGTTGTTCGGCGGTTTTCTCGTTTTGTGTGGCCGTACCGGCGTAAGATAGCACTTGCGCTTGTCGGCGTGTTGGTATTCACCGTTACCCAGTTAGCGATTCCCTTGATCATACGAAATACAATTGATAACGCATTGGTGGGGGAGAGTGCCGGAAATCAACTGCTTCTGATCACCGTCGTCGTTTTCGGTTTAATCATTCTCGTCAATTATGGTGCAAACTTCGTTCAGGAGTTTATTGCAAGTAACGTCGCTGAGCGTGTGCTCTTCGATTTACGGAGGGCAATGTTTGGTCACCTGCAGCGAATATCCCTCTCGTTTATGGACAAAACCGAGGTGGGGCGTCTTATGTCCAGACTACAGGGGGATGTTCACGCCCTTCAACAGTTCTTGGAACATTCCATATTTGCAGTTGGTGATGTTGTTCTCCTGGTCGGTATTATCGTTGTTCTCTTATTTCTTCATCTTCAACTGGGTCTTTTAACACTGGCTATTGTTCCTCTGCTGTTCTTGGTACGGATTGTCTGGCTGCCTCACGCGAAAAAGGCGTTTATCCGAGCACGACAGACACAGTCTACCGTAAACGGAGCACTTGCCGAGGGCATCAACGGAATACGCACCATTCAGGAGATGGCCCGTGAAGATGTCAACTTCACACTCTTCGATGACAAAGCCCATGAAAATCTACTCGCTCATCTTCGTGCATCGAAATTTGCCCAAGTTATGGTACCTATCGTCGATTCTCTGACCGGTTTTGCCATGGCTATCGTTATCTTAGTCGGCGGAAACATGGTCCTGGACAATACACTCGAATTGGGAATTATGGTCGCCTTTCTTTTTTACGTTCAGCGTTTTTTCGCCCCAATCCGTTCGGTGACCATGATGTACAGCATTATGCAGCGTGCCATGGCCGCCGGACAGCGTATATTCGAAGTGATGGATGTTCCGGTGGATGTGCAGGATAAAGCGGAAGCCGCGGCACCTGAGGAAATTGACGGGGCAATCGAGTTCCGCGATGTCACTTTCGGGTACGAGCGGAACTATCCGATATTGAAAAATATCACCTTTAAAGTTAATCCGGGGGAGACGGTTGCACTGGTAGGACCGACCGGTTCGGGAAAAACCAGTTTGACCGCGTTGGCCCACCGCTTCTACGATGTGTGGGAAGGAGAGGTGTTGATCGGAGGCTACAATGTCAAAGAGCTCACCCAGGAATCGTTGGGACGCCATATTGCTATGGTACTACAAGAACCGTTTCTCTTTACAGGGACCATCTACGAAAATATTCGATATCGCACACGCGATGCCACGAAGGAACAGATCATGGAAGCTGCCGAGGCGGTGGGAGCACACCGATTTATAACGGCTTTGTCGGACGGTTACTTTACCAAAGTCGAACAGGGGGGTGGAAATCTTTCTCTTGGACAGAGGCAGCTTATCAGTTTCGCTCGCGCGTTGGTGGCGGATGCGAAAATCCTCGTCTTAGATGAAGCGACGGCGAGTATCGACAGTTATACGGAAAAACTGATTCAGAAGGCGCTGGTCCGGTTGCTGGAAGGACGAACCGGTATGGTCATCGCTCATCGACTTTCTACTATTCGGGGTGCCGACCGCATTATCGTCCTTCAAGACGGACGAATTGTGGAAACCGGAAATCATAACCAACTGATGGAAAAACAGGGATTGTACGCCCGACTCTACTCCATGAACTATGCCTCTTTTGGCGTCATTCCGGATGAGATGGTCCAATCCGCGGTCGGCGATGATTATGATACAACGACAACCTGAAGATTCACCTTTTTTGCCAAATTTGCTTGGACGCGATCGTTTGTAATAAAACGAGTACAAGACAGTATGATAGCGGATGCAACATGAAGAATCTTCGACGATTCGCACAGTGTGCTTTCGGTATACTGCCGTGACAGTTCTTCTGCTTTCCTATAGAGATCATTCTGTTCAGGAAAAACTCGAACCAATCGATTTGCTGTAATATCGGCATCAATACACTTCAGCACTCCTTCCAGTGTGTCATGGGCTAAACGGCCGCTTCCACATTCAATTCTGGCGATATTCCTGATTTCCAACTCGCAGAGTGGTGTAATTGGAATCTGCATCGCTTCATATACAATGGCTGCCGTCTCTTCCGATCCTCGGTCTTCTCTGTAAATTTTGATAAGTGCGGCGGGATCAAAATAGGTTTCCATCTACCTTCTTCCATCCCCTCTTGTATCCCCACCTTTGCCGAAGAGATTCTCGAGTCTGTCCATTATATTAGGCCACGGTTGGGGAATTGTTGTTGCGGGATGTGGTATAATTCGCGCTATTGAACGGTTTCTTCGCTTGATTTCAAATGTTTCCCCACCCTCGACTTCATCCAATATGGCTCGTAAATCACGTTGCAAATCTCGAACATTGATCAATTTCATGCATGACATTTTGCATGACAAAATTCGATATGTCAATTATTTTTTAAGCCGATTTTCAGAATATTTTTCACTCAATTTAAATAATTTCTCTAATATTTCTAAAAAGAACACTAAAAAACAATAAAATTGAGCTTAGAACGAGGTGCCAAAAATAACATGATGCAGTTTTTGCATGACATTTTGCATGACATTTTTTGGGTTGTGTTTGAGCTATAGGCCTGCCAAACGGTCGGCCGGGGCTTATTTCGTAAATTGTGGGAGAAACTCCCTATTACGCTCGAACATGGTGTCGGTCATCTCCTTTATTTCCGCCAAACTCAATACGGCGGAAGTGAGGGGGTCCATGCAGACGGCGTGAAACACCTTCCGTTTGTCTCCGGTGAAGGCTGCTTCAACTGCCAGCTCTTCACAGCGGGCGCTGACGTTGTTGATTAAGGCGAGATGGTCGGGCAATGCTCCGACGTGGATCGGTTCCAAACCGTGGATCGAAGCGAGGACCGGTACCTCAACGCAGCAGCCTTCCGGCAGGTTATCGATAAGGCCGAAGTTTCGGACATTCCCGTTGAACTTAAACATAGTTCCGTCGCCACAGATCGCATTGAAAATGTAGGCGGCGTACTCTTCTCCCCGCTCCAAATCGACAGTCTTCTGAGCAAGCCATTCGTCTATGTCCTTTTTCCAGCTCTTTTCACGGGCCAAATATTCATTTAATATGTATGCGTATTCTCCCGGGTTCCAGCCGGTCCCGTGGGTGCAGTATTTTTCGATAAGATCGTCCCTCTTGCGGTACCAGGCGACATATTCGGAGTTGTGACCGCTTGATTCGGTAACGTAATAGTCGAGGTGGAGAAACATGTCGTTACGGACCTGCTCTTCATTGTAGATATCAGGATTTTCCATCGCCTCGCGGATGTTCGGGTATGCGTCTTTACCGTTCCACAGATATTCGAGATACCACGCCTGATGGTTTATCCCGGCGCAGGTGTAGGTTATTTCGTTCGCAGGTGCTCCGATCCAGCCGGCCAGCATTGCGGCCGTACCCTGTACGCTGTGGCAGAGACCGGTAAAACTGAGGTCGGTTTTCTCTTGGATCCCCCTGCAGAGCATGG
The DNA here is from genome assembly GCA_964543975.1 of uncultured Spirochaetales bacterium. Taxonomy (GTDB): domain Bacteria; phylum Spirochaetota; class Spirochaetia; order SPDA01; family CAZJBZ01; genus CAZJBZ01. The sequence continues at coordinate 1,323 of CAZJBZ010000083.1, read as the reverse complement.
CCATGGGGTTGGTGTAGTTGAGCACTACCGCCTTCGGACACTGTTTTTCGATGTCCCGCGCAATTTCGAGCATCACCGGCATGGTACGTAAAAACCTGAAAACTCCTGCCGGCCCACGAGTGTCGCCGATATTTATATCCACTCCGAACGATTTCGGAATTTCGATGTCATAGCGCCATACGTGAACATCACCTGCAAGAATGGTTATGAGCACTCCGTCGGCACCTTCAAGAGCTGCCGCCCGGTCGGTGGTTGCGGTGACCTTTGCGGGGTAGTTTCCCACTTGAACAATCTTGTTGCAGGCCCTTTCGATTGCTTCGAGCTTTTCCTTATCTATGTCCATGAGAGCGATTTCCGCGTCCGCGAACGCGGGAAAAGTCAGAATGTCTTTCACTAATTTACGGGTAAAACCGAAGCTGCCCGCACCGATGAATGCAATTTTCTTCATGTGTAGTCTCCTTCATTAATGTTGTTTCGGGTTACCGCTGTAACGCGCTTTTACATCCGGCTTCCAGAACCGATATAAGTTCAGAAAGAGCGGCAGCATAGCGGGGCTCTTTCGCCACATTGATATTTTCCTGAGGATCGGTGAAGTGATCGAACAGCTCATATTGTCCGGTATTCGGCAGATGGGTCGCATCCCCTTCAGATGTTGCCCCGTTATATCGGGTAAGGCGGTACCTCTCCGTTCGCACCGTTTCCGCGTCCCTGACCCGGGAGAAAACCGCCTTTTTGCGGCTGCGTCGGCCCTCTAATACCTCTAATAATGGAAGAAAACTGGTACCCTCCACATGGTTGGGGACCGGTAACCCCGCGTATTCGCAGATTGTAGGGTAGATGTCGATCAGCTCCACCAGCGCATCGGTGGCACTACCCCCGGCTGTCCGCGCGTCACCGGTTGCGACAATGAGCGGTACCCGGGTCGATTCCTCGAAACTGGTGATCTTGGACCAGAGATTATGCTCTCCTAAGTGCCATCCGTTATCGCCCCAGAAGATGACGAGGGTGTCCTTTTCCAGTCCGAGACGCTGCAATTCCTCTAAGAGCTTGCCGACTTGCGCGTCCATAAAACTGACGCTTGCCCAGTAACCGTGCACGCATTCCCGCTGTTTTTCTTCCGGCAGTGTAGGGAAATTGTCGCCTCGGTATCGACCGATGTCTGAATAGGTGTCATCGATCACATCGTCACCGTAGTGGAGGAAATCGCATAGATCGGAGATGCCGATGCCGTCTTTAGGAAAGAAGGGATTATCGGCAAGATCAACCTCTGCTCTATCATAGAGGTCCCAATACTTCTTAGGCACCGCCCAGGGGAGATGGGGG
>CAZJBZ010000082.1:0-14151 GCA_964543975.1 uncultured Spirochaetales bacterium | reverse complement strand
GTGATTCGTGGACTTTCACCACGTAGATGACGCCCATGCTGGGCGCACCGCCACCTCGGTTGTGCCGCACCCCGGAGTGTTACAGAAAACGATCCCTCTGTCCCGGAGCGCTTCCACATCGACAACATCGTAACCGGCACCGTAGCGCACCGCGATCTTGCAATTGTCGAGGACCCCGGCTGTCTCCCGGTCGATTCGGTAGTGCCAGATGAGAATACCGTCCACCGATCGCCACTCATCAAGGGCCTGCTCGTTCTCACGCCAATCGTTGAGAAAAACGAACTCAGCATCCGGAAAACCGGCCTTTTCGGGTCCGATGGGAGGGGTAACAAAATCGGTTATTCCGATGACATTCTTTTTTTCAGACATATATGACTCTCCTTCCCCGCCGGATTTCTGCGATGGACGACGACCTTCCCTGCCGGATTTAACTCCCGCTGCATTTCAGCCGGCAGTGTATCGTCCCGAAATAAGGGAATGGTAGGGTTCCGGGTCGATCCGCGCTTCGATGACGATCGGTCCTTCGTGTTGAAAGCAACCCTCAAGAGCCTCCCGTAGCTCACTCTCACGCGATACCGTAAAAACAGGCACGCCTAAGAATGTTTGTTCACCGATCAACGGTCCCGAATAGAGATCGATATCGGTTCGGTCAAAGTTTTTCCACCGTTTCTTCACATCCATGAGGGCCAATTTATTGTCGGAAAGAACAACGAAAACGATATTCAATCCGGCCTTTCGGGCTGTAGCGATCTCGCCCGCCATCATGAGAAACCCGCCGTCCCCGGTGACGCACATCACCTTTTTTTTAGGCATACAGAGTGCAGCACCGACGGCAGCCGGAATGCCGAAACCCATCGAAGAACCTCCGTTAGTCATGATCTGGAGACCGGGCCGATCAACATCCCACATCTGTCCGATAACATGAGTGTGGGCCCCCACATCACAGGTCATAATACCGTCCGGCGGCAGCGTGGAGCGAAGATGATGAAGTACCGATCGGATGTCGAAGCTCCGACCCTCCGGCCGCAATTGGTCCTTTACCTCTTCCCGCTTTTTCCTCACCTCTTCAAGTTCCCACGCGGTGGCTACAGGGTCCATGTTGAGGAAATACTGTGCCCCGCTTCTTACATCACACACCGCTTCAAAGACCGGATTCTTGGCGCGATATTCTTCGTCGATATCCAAGGGAACGGTATTAATATCGATTAACGGCAGCCTGCCGATCCATTCTTCGAGATTGAACTCCACCGGATCGTACCCTACGGCGAGCACCAGGTCGGCCTGTTCGTACAGTTCGGCCACACAGTGTGAGAGGGCGTGGAACAACACTCCCCCGTACCAGGGATGTTCCGAGGGGATCAGCCCTTTTGCCATGGGGGTAAGAAAAACGGGAATCCGGTGTTTCGCTGCAATCTTTCCGATTGTGTCCGCTAAACCGGAGCGCACCGCGGTCAATCCTGCCGCGATAATCGGTTTTTTCGACTTTCGAATACGATCGGCGATGCCTTTTTGGAGGGCCTGATCGAGCGGAGGAAGCATCAAAGCCTCTTCTGCCCGCCGGTTTGGGTTCTCGATCGGATGTGCCGGCCGGCCGGATATCATGGTTGCCTGATCACTTGTGTTCAGCCGCCGATGAAGGTCCGCCTTTTCGGAGGGTCCGACCTCTTTGTTTGTACAATCCGACGGCAGACCGAAATGGACCGGACCCGGCACTTCGGCAAGAGAGCGCTCGATTTCTTCCTGCATCCTGGGCGCGATGTTTTCCGGTGTCAACCTCACCGTCGATTTTGTGATGGGACGGAAAAGGGCGTCGTGGTCGATGTTCATCTGGGTGATTCTGTTTTTCATACTATCGCCCATGACACTGGTGCAGGCGATAAGAGGTGTGCGGTCAAGATAGGCACAGCAGACGCCGGTGCTCAGGTTGGTTGCTCCCGGTCCGAATGTGCCGTGACAGAGTGCGGGCACCCCGGTTAGGCGGGCACATACGTCGGCCATTGTCGCACCGGCAGCTTCGTGGACCACCAGATGGAACCGGATGTTACTCGAAGCCATCAGTTCCATATAAGGAAGCCAGGGACCGCCTGGAATTCCGAAAGCATGCCGGACACTATTTTTTTCTAAGATGTTGATGAATCTTTCAGCGAAGGTTGTTGATAGAATAAGCGCACCTTTCACAAGAATTTAAACGATTATATTCCATCTATTCATGTTTGTCAAAGCAATTCAAAGAATAGACTGTGGGAGAACCCCAAATTCTACTTGAAAAATATATTTAGACTATGGTACTATTACTATGGACCATTAAGAGAAAAGGAGCTGCTTCATGATAAAGGTACCCAAATCGAAATTTAAACCGAAAGCATTTTATTATTTTCGCCTGGTTGAAGAAACAAACAACGATATTATAATTACCGATCATGGTAAACCGGTATTAAAGATAATTCCTGTCACCGACAGCGATGAAAAAGAATTAGAAGAGTTACACAATTCCCTCATAAAATATGATTCCCCTTTTGAACCGGTAGAAAGCTCAGAATGGGAAGTTCTTCGATGATCGTTCTCGATACACATGTATGGGTATGGTATCTTAATAACTCCGATCAAACATCGGAAGAAGCATCAGCATCTATTGAAAGGGCAAAAGAAGAGAAAAAGATCTACATTTCATGCATCAGCACATGGGAGATTCTGATTCTGGAGAAAAAAAACAGATTAAAATTTACAACTTCTGCTTCACTGTGGATACGAAAATCAGAAAACCTATCATTTTTAGAGTTTGTCCCGATCAATAATACCATTGTCGAATTATCAACCACATTACCGGGAAAACTACACCAAGACCCTGCTGATAGACTGATCCTCGCTACGGCACACTATTTAGGTTTTCCTCTTATTACGAAAGATAAGAAATTACGAGACTATCCACACATCAAAACAATATGGTGAAGAGCGAAGGTGCTCACACCGACTCCCGCAGCACCAGTTCCACAGGCAGACGATACTCTTTATACCGCTTCTTCGGTTTTTTGATCCGTTCCAGGAGGACCTCGGCGGCCTTTTTCCCCAGTTCAAAGGCGGGTTGGCAGACCACCGATAAAGGAGGATCGGTTATCAGCTTCCATTCGTAATCGTCGAAAGTGATGAGGGCCAAATCCTCAGGGATACGTACATTGTTCTCGCGGCAATATTTTAAAACACCTACGGTAATGGAAATATCATTGATAAGGAGAGCGGTTATCTTCTTTCCGCGTACCAACTGTTCAACGGTCTCATATCCAAACCCGATAAGATCTTGAGATACTTTCGTTCTAATCAGTGTGTCGTTTTTGGAGATACCGTGCTTTTTCAACGCTGCCCGATATCCGGACAGCCGTTCACCGTGGTTCGAGAGTTCGTAGGCGTATTCGGCAAGATACCCGATCTTTGTATGGCCTTTTCGGATGAACACTTCAACTGCTTCGATGCTGCCCTCATAACTTTCGGTAAGAACGCAATCTCCTTTAAAGCCGTCGAGTTTTCTGTCGGCAATTACAATAGGAAAGTCGTGACGGTTGTCCGTTGTCAGAAAAGAATGGTCGCCTATTGATGGAACAAGGATGAGCCCGTCTATCATTCTTCTCGACAGATCGGTTACCGCTTTCTGTTCCCGTATGGGATCATTTTCGGAACTGCTTAAGAGGAGGTGATATCCTTCTTGGTTGAGGGCATACTCCACTCCTTTGGCCATTCGGGTAAAGAAAGCGTCTCCCGAAGTGGTTACGAGAAACGGCATGACGAGCGCTACTGTCTGTGATTTTTGGCTTCGAAGACTCCGTGCGATAAAGTTTGGATGATAGTCCAATTTCTCGACGGCATCGAGCACTTTTTGCTTTGTCTCATCCTTGACTTGAATGGAACCGTTAATCACATGTGATACGGTTGCGGTTGAGACACCTGCTAATTCGGCAACATCCTTAATACTGACGTTCATACTTTTTTAAGCTTTTTTCAAAACAAGGCAATGCGGCAATTGCCCCTTTTGTTTAAACGTTTTAATAAATCGATTATAAGATGCTCCGACCGAACTGTCAAATCATTTTTTAAATGAATACCGATAAATCACAGTGGAACGGTATCTTCCGCTCGTTGTGTCTAACCGGAGCGTCGTTGCCAAAGGCTTGATCACAATACAGGATGTCGATACTATCAACCGAGCATCAGCGGAAATACGTGCTGCCGGCGGCATCACTATACCTGTATAGTATTTCCGTCCACACGCGCCTGAGGAAGATTGCGGCTTAAGGAAGCCGAATCCTGCAATTCGCGGCACAAACAGAAGAAAAAAAGAGGGGTTTCTTATGGAATACAGAATGCTGGGCGGTACGGGTTTAAAGGTAAGCGCGTTAGGGATGGGCACCGAATATTTAATCGACCGACCCATTCAACAAGCGCGGGAGGTGATCGAGAAAGCGGTCGAAGCCGGGGTCAATTATTTTGACGTTTTCTGGGCAAAACCCGAGTTTCGCGATATGATGGGTGAGATATTTAAACCGATACGGAACAAGGTTTATCTGGCCGCTCACCTGGGATCCACCCATCTGGACGGCCAATATAAGGTTGTCCGAGACACGAAGACAGCTTCCGACTTTTTCGAAGATTTTTTAAAACGGTACGATACAGACTATGCCGATGTTCTCTTCCTCCACTGCTGCGACACTCAAGACGACTTCGATACAGTGATGCAACCTGGAGGCCTGAAGGACTTGGCCCTCGACTACAAAGCACAGGGAAAGGCCCGTGTTGTCGGATTCAGCGGACACACCCCGGAAACCTCACTGCAGGCGGTAAGGCATGAGGCGGTGGAGGTGCTTATGTACCCTATCAATCCCACCGGTAACGGAGTAAAAGGTCGGGCGGAGCTGCTCACTGAGTGTGTCCGCGGAAACGTCGGGCTTATCGGGATGAAACCGTTCGCCGCCGGCAAATTGTTAACACCGGGACAAACCGATGATCTGGACACGTTTCTCACCGGAAGCGGAGACCGAACGCTTGGAAAAGAAACTTTTCTCACCCCTATTCAAGGAATACACTACGCTCTTACACAGGCAGGAGTTTCTACGATTGTTCCCGGTTGCGAGAACATTCGTGAAATAGAAACCGACATCTCCTACTTCGCCGCTACCGATAAAGAAAAAGATTTCTCCTCAATTATCGGTTCCATAGGACTGTACGAAAAGGGCGAATGCGTCTACTGCAACCACTGCCTCCCCTGCCCCGTCCATATCGATATAGGAACGGTCATCAAGCTCTACGAATCGGCGGTCCGTTACGGGTCCGAGACAAGCGCCCGCGATGCCTACAAGGCGCTTGGAGTATCCGCGGACGAGTGCACCGAATGCGGCTCGTGCGAAGCACGGTGTCCTTTCGGGGTTTCGACGGTGGAGAAGATCAGACAGGCGGCGGATTATTTTTAGGTATCTGCGGATTGATCGCCACTTCTTTACCCGTTTTTGTAAAAGCCGGGTAACATATCCGGTAGGCCCTGTATGCTCGAGACTGAGGAAGTTCCTGGGTTGAATCCCTCCGATTAAGCGGATATCATGGAGGAAAACGATAATGAAACTATTCAACGATAGGGTCCATGACACTAAACTTGTATTATGATTTTATTCTTGTATAATGATCTTACCGGGCTATTATGAAGTTACTGGTTTTTATTCTGAACAACGAAGAATACTTGGAAGAAGTCCTCGAAGCCTATATCGAAGCCGGAGTCACGGGGGCTACCATTATTGATTCCGAGGGCATGGGACGTTTCCTTACGTATGAGGTCCCTCTTTTTGCCGGATTTAAAGAATTCATGAAAGGCAATAAGCCCTATAACAAGACAATTATTTCAGTTATACGTAACGAAGCTACTATAAAAAAAATAAAGACTTTATTGGACAAAATCGTCGGTGATCTGGAAAATCCCGGCACGGGAATCATGTTTACCTTGCCTGTCGATTGGTCGGCAGGACTTGTCCCGGAAGATGAAGAGGTGTAACTATGGGTGGCATTTGTACGAGGCTTTCGCCGGAAACAGTGCTTCTGGATCCCCCGGAGCAGACGAAAAAGGAAATAATCCGTCGGTTGGTCGATGTTCTTGAGCAAAACGGAACTGTTTCCGACGCAAATCTCCTTGTTAAAGACATATTTGCCCGTGAGGAAATCGGTACTACTTGTATTGGAAACGGTTGCGCGGTCCCGCATGCACATTCCAACGCGGTAAGCAGGACCGTTTTTGCTATCGCGCGGTTGGACCCGCCCCGTGATTTTGATACTCCCGATGAGCAACCTGTTTCTCTGGTGCTTCTCATGGCGGGACCGCCGAGCAGCGTGAATCTACATATCAAGCTCCTATCAAAACTTGCCCGATTACTAAGCGACCCCTCCTTTCGTGATGAATTACGCATGGCAAAAAGCGCCGAGGACTTCTATCGAACTATCTGTCAAAAGGACGAATAAAATGCATCCGGAAAAAAAATGGGGCTTTGTGAGGTTTACCGTAACGGCACTGTCACTGTTCGGGGTATGGCTTTTGTTTTCCCCCCGACCGGAGTTCTTTTCTTTGATCGCCGGAGGCATCGGCGCCGTCGGCATTGCTGCAATAACCTACAAGGTATTCCTGGCTCGTCACCAGGCAAATATTCGGTTTTTTGTACCGGAGCCTCTTTCACTTGTCGCATATTTTTTACTAGTGCTGTATTACCTCTATACCTCCAGCATAAAGATGACTTCCGCGGTATTTACGATGAAGGTCCGGCCGAGAATTGTATATTTCCGTACGACCCTCCATTCCGATTTAGCCCGAATGGTCCTGGCTAATTCCATCACCATGACACCGGGAACGATTACGCTTGATCTGAACGACGATCATCTTACGGTACACTGGTTCTTCTGCTCGACAACCCATTCAAGGGGGGCCGGGGAAAAAATAAAGGGAAAGATGGAGAAACTGCTGCATCGGGTATGGCGATGAGATTGTTATTGCTGGATATCATGCAGTGGTTCATGGTCGGCTGCGCGGTGGTCTGTGTTGTTCGGCTCATGATAGGTCGTTCCGCAGCGGACCGTCTTGTTGCTCTGAATATTCTCTCCGGCATCGTATTGGCCTTCTTGGTCCTTTGGGGAGTAAGACAGGATCGAACAATTTATCTCGATGTCGCCTTGGTATATGATATATTCGGCTTTTTAGGTTTTCTTGCAATTGCAAGATTTTTGAGAGATCGCATGAGCGAATAGGACTGAAGAGGAGTTTCGGGTAACAGAAATGATAAGGAATATATTTGCAATCGCAGCGTTTGCATCTGCCATGTTGTTCGGCATTACCGGTCTGATCGGAATGTTTCGCTTTCCCGATCCTTATTCCCGGCTGCAGGCAGGGTCCCTCTGTGGAACAACCGCCGTATTTTCAACATTCATCGGCGCCCTTTTGTTGTCTTCGAACGCGGCACTTACCGCACGAATTGTCATCATCGCCGTCTTTTTCCTTATATCGGCCCCGACCGGCTCTCATATCGTAGCCCGTTTTACATGGAATGCCAATATTCTCCCATGGAGACCAAAGGAAGACGATAAGAAATGATTATTATTCCCCTGCTCCTTATTCTCTGTTTGGCTGTTTATTCCCTCTCCTCGAAAGATCTCCTTCACGGAATAATCGCATTATCGGCAATAAGTCTGATAAGCGCCCTGTTGTTTTACATTCTCAACGCACCGGACGTTGCCATAACGGAAGCAGCCGTCGGGACCGGAGTTACAACCGTTGTTTTTTTGGGGGTCATCAGACACACAGAGAGGAAGGATGTCGACAAATGAAAAACCGGGCTTCCGTTATAACAAAATTTCGCATATTCATCGCAGTGGCCGCTATCGCCGCACTCCTCCCTCCGATATTTCTGCTTGACAAATCCTGGCCGACAAATGCAAGGGATTATCTCGAGCACGAGGGAAAGAAAGAATCAGGTGCGCCGAACCTCGTAAGCGCTATCTACCTCGGGTATCGGGCCTTCGATACTATGGGAGAAACCATTGTACTCCTTGTCGCGGTGAGCGGGACCATAGGAATCCTCAACAAAATCAAAGAATTAATGGCCCGTGAAAGACGGGAGCATTCCGACGATACATCAATCTTCAGTCTTCCGACGGAAAAACGGAAGACACATACCCTGCGTACGAATCTGATAGAAGTTGTCACAGGAAAAATCGGTCCGATTGTGCTGCTATTCGGGTTCTACGTTATGATTTACGGACACATTTCACCGGGCGGCGGATTTCAAGGAGGGGTAATTATCGCATCGGGCATCATTTTTCTTGCCCTGGGAAGCAGCCTGGACTCTTCGGTTGCGTTCGCAAATCCGCAAGCTTTGAACCGCATAGAGGCAGGGGCCTTTTTGTTTCTCATCCTTATTTCCGTAAGCGGAATCCTCGCCGGAAAAGGCTTTTTTGCAGATCCACTGACGCAGATAACTCCCGCGCCTGCACTCTTTATAATAATCTTGAACTCAATTATCGGCCTTAAGGTCGGCGCCGGTATAGGACTTCTGTGTATTGTCATGCTGGGGGAAGAGGTATGGTGATAATTATAGAACGCGGGCTTCTGTTATTGCTGTTTCTTATCGGCTTTTGGGGGATAGTAGCGAAAAAAAACATCATAAAAAAAATCATCGGACTCAATGTAATCAACAGTACAGTGGTCATTCTATTTATTTTGGAGGGCAGCCGAATAGGAAAGAATGCCCCCATACTGGCCGGCGGAATTCAACAGGTTGTCGACCCTGTTCCTCAAGCATTAATGCTGACTGCCATAGTAATCGGAGTCTGCGTGACTGCCTTTGCTTTGGCTTTGGCCTTCCGGCTGTTCAAAGCGACCGGAACGTACAATATCGATATCATACGTGATAAGGTCCATGATGAATCCTGAAAATATCATTTTTGGGCCGGTCGTTCTCCCTCTTTTAGGGGCCGCCCTGGCTTATTGTTCCAAAGCTTTTTTTTCAGGAAGGCGGACAAAAACCGTCGAGTATTTAGGAGTATTCGTCGGTCTGGCTTTGCCGTGGCTGGTGTTTCTATACACCGCACCCCTCGTATTAAACGGTCAGCATATTCAGGGGGTAATCGGCAACTGGCATTCAGGGATCGGAATTCGGTACCGGTTCGACGGCCTTGTCTGGCTGGTAAACGTTCTGGGGTTTTCCGTAGGCGGGGCAGCCTGGGTATACTCCCTCGGGGCCGGTCCTAAAGGACCGGTTTTCAGCGCTACGTTTCTTATTCAAACCGCGGCTTTGGCGGCAACTATTATGACTGCCGACCTTTTCAATCTCTTTGTCTGTCTCGAAATCTTAGGCATTACCTCCTATATACTCGTCGCCGGCTCAGAAAAGGCAGGCGCGGCCCTCGCGTCATTTTCCTATTTGATGGTCAGTGCGGCGGCAATGGTTTTTTTTCTTTTGGGATTGTACGGACTCTACCGAATTACCGGTTCGTTATCCTATGAAGGAATATCCGCGGGACTGAAAATGCTTCCCGATAACGGAGGAACGGCCGCAGTGTTGTCTTTCACGCTGATTGTTGCCTCCGTGGCGATAAGGGTGGCGGTACTTCCCCTGTACGGATGGCTTCCCGACGCCCATGCCCTCGCGCCCCATGCGATTTCCGCCGTTTTGTCCGGGGTACTCATAAAAACACCTCTTTTTGCTCTTTCCCGCATAATGCTTATCATGCCGACGGGGGAAAAAGCCGGCGAGCTTCTCGGATACGCGGGGGCCGCTACCGCGTTGGTCGCAGTCATCATCGCTCTTTCCCAGAAAGACGCGAAGAGACTTCTCGCGTATCATTCCATCAGTCAAATAGGATATGTTGTAAGCGCCTGGGGGGCGGCAATCCACATCGGAACCGGCACTGCAGCCGGGACAGTGCTTATGTCGGCGGCTTTTCTCCATGCATTCTACCACGCCTTGTTTAAAGGACTGCTGTTTTTAAGTGTCGGTTCCGCAATCGACGGTACCGGCGAGCGAAACGTATATGTGCTGCGAGGGGCGGGAAAAATTTTACGGAACGACGGTGAACGATTTCCCATAACTCTGATCTGTTTCGCCGTCGGGGCTTTAGCGATAAGTGCCGTCCCGCCCCTCAACGGATATGTGAGTAAAACGGCCGTTACATATGCGTTGAAGGGAAATCCGCACACTTATTTTTTAACCGCCGCGGCGGTGGGAACGGTCGCGTCCTTTATAAAACTGTCCCGAATCTTCTGGCCCGTGAAGAAAAAAAAAGGAAGCATTGGAGAGACAATGCGCTCCGTACTGAAACCGGAAGGCCAAAGAGCGGGCTGCAAACGCCTTCCTCTTTCTCTGTCCATGATCTTTTTAGGAGGGTTGTGTGTCGCGGGAGGCGCGGCAGCTTCCCCTATCTTCTCTTTCGTCACTCGGATGTTGTCCGGTTCCGGCGGCTTCCGGGCAGTCCCCGTATTGTTTTATACGCAGGAAAATCTTTTAAAGACGGTCTACACAACCGCGGGCGGAATTCTGCTTTTCATAATCATTACAAGCAGGGCCGGTTCCAAGTTTTTGACGATTGTACGCGAGCGTCCCAGGGACTTTCAGGGACTGTTCGTCTCCTTTTCACTGGGGATGGCGGCATTGGCACTATGGCTGATCCTTACTTGAGACATGTGTTGGAAGAGGTAAATACAAATATTGAAATTTTTGCAATTACCTGCATTTTGAAAGAAACAACACAGGTCGGGTGATTACCGTTTTACAACCTTCACCCCCATAATATAAACCCCTACCGCGACGACGGAAACAATGATACCGATCTTGTAGATCGAAAAAATAGACATGTACTGGAGCATGATGCCGCCGAGCATGCTTCCGAAGATGCTCCCAAATCCGAACGAGAAGACCGAAGAGAGGGTCAACGCCGTCGTACGAAGTTCCGGCCGCGATATCCTATGAACATAGTGAATGGATGCGGGAAGAAAGAATACCAACTCTCCGTTTCGAAAAAGGGCGAAGGGATTGGTGTCGGTTTCCGCACCTGTTCCCTCACGTGGTTTCTCGGCGGGATGTCCGCTTTGGGGTGCCTCTCCATCAGCTCCGCCGGAAAGAGGAGTGCCGGCCCTCCCGAAATGACAAGGCAGATCGTTATGACCTGTTTAATGGCGTGAGTGCGGTCGCACAGGTACCCTAAAACCGGCTGACCGATGATTCCCGCAAATGAGACCACACTCATCACCGTACCGATGTAGATATCTTCCAGCCCGTTTCGCCGCATAAAAAGACCGAGAAACTCGATAAGGACGCCGAAGGCGGACCAAAAAGACCACTGAAGCCCTGAAAATGAGAAATTTTCTTTTAGAAACCGCTGCTGCCGCGCACCTGCTCCCATTTCACTCTTTTATAGGAAGGTCCGCTCCGTTTTTTAAAAAGACCGGTATCCGTTCCAACGGCGCTTCGCATTCGATCCATTGTCCTCCCCGCCGGAGATCTCCCGACCACGCGTCCGTCCAATCGACACCTGAGGGAAGGTACACTTTCCTCGTGCGTGCTTTGTATTCGGTTACCGGGGCTACCAAAATATCGGGACCGAAGAGCTGCTCATCGTCAATATCGTAACAAGTTTCGTCATTGGGAAAATCGAAGAAGAGCGGTCGCATCGGCGGTATACCGGTTTCATGGGCCGCCTTCATCTGCTCTTTGACGTAAGGCCTCAACCGTTCCCGCAGGAAGAGAAGCTCTTTGATGATTTCATACTGTTTCTCACCGAACGACCACACCTCATTGTCGGCGCCGGTAAAAACGGGAGAAGCATCGTCTTTCGGCTGTCTGTTGCCGTGCAGCCTGAAAACGGGAGTGAAAACACCCCACTGGAACCAACGAACGATCAGTTCGCGGAACTCGGGATCGTTGATGTTCCCGGCGAAAAAGCCGCCGATATCGGTTGTCCACCACGGTATTCCGGCCATGGCCATATTCAACCCGTTTTTGATCTGGTCCCGCAGAGTGGGAAAATCGGACATGATATCTCCCGACCAGACTACGGCCCCGTACTTCTGACTGCCGGCCCAGGCACTGCGGCAGAGGTTGAGGGGGAGTTCTTCGCCCGCCTCTTTCATACCATCGTAAAACGCCTTCTCTTCGTAGAGTGGATAGAGGGAAGAGACCTTAGCTCCGTTTCCCAAGTAGTAGCGCATGTTTTCGGTGAAGTATGGCCTGGTTTCGGGTTCGCACTCATCCAGCCAGAAGGCGCGGACCCCCTTATCGTAGTAGTTTTTCCTGCACAGGTCCCAAACGAACTTCCGTGCCTCGGGGTTCATAAAATCAATAACATGGAGATATTTTGATTTGTGATAGGTATCGGCGAACCGCATAAAGACGGGAAGGTTCTTCTCCGCCCGTACCAGATAGTCCTTGTCCAGCATCTCCGTGAAAGTCGAACTCTCGGCATTGGCCATGGGCCAGATCGATACCATGGTTTCGATTCCCAACTCCTTTAGTTCCTTGAGCATGTTTTCAGGATCGGGCCAGCATTCGGGGTCGAAATCGAACTCACCCATCATCGCCCAATGGAAAAAGTCAATTACCACGACTGAAAGAGGAAGTCCTCGCTTCTTATGTTCTTTGACCATGGTCATCAACTCATCCCGCGTCCTGTAACGAAGCTTACACTGCCAGAAACCCATGGCGTAATCGGGCATCATGTTCGGATAGCCTGTCAATTCCGCGTACGCCCCTAAGATGTCTGCCGGATCGTCCCCCGTAAAAACGAAATAGTCCAGCTGGTCGGTGTTCTCCGCGATCCAGTAGGTGCCGTTGTTGACCAATTCTACTCTGCCGTACGCGGGATTGTTCCAGAAAAACCCGTATCCTTTCGATGAGTACATGACCGGAACAACCGTATGGGTGTTCATCTGCCGCAGCTCGAGGCTGCACCCCTTCTGGTTTAAAAACCCTTGCTGGTTATGGCCTAAGCCGTAAAACTTCTCCTCCGGATCGGCCAAAAACCGCGCCGCGACCCGATAGCTCGACGGTCCGGCCGCTCGGATATCACGACCACCTTCGGGAAGGACGATCCGCGACTGCTTCTCTTCCAACAGGGTCTCTCCGGTCTCCCGCTTAAAGAAGCGGAGATGATTCTCGTTAAATCGAAGACCGCTCGCTTCTTTCGTGTCCATCGAAACCGAAAGAGCACCGTTTGTAAGAACGATCTCTTCACCCTTGTCCTCGACTTTCGTGTTGTTTTCGCCGGCCTTCGGTTCGATTGCCCAATCGTACGGCTTCAGTTCATGTTCGGCCGTGGCCCGGACTCGGATACAGTTCCGCGACCACGCTTCCACTCGCAGATATTCCCCCCGTCCTTTTTTCTCGAAATAATCGCTTCCTTTAATAATCGTTACCGCCATGTTCTTTTCTCCTCTTTCTAAGTACTATTGAGTGCCGAAAGGTGGTGCCGCACGGTCCATGAACGGAACGATCTACCCTTCCGCCAGCTCCCGTGCAATCTCCGTCCAGCGGGTAAGCCGCTCCGGTTCCTTTTCTATTGTATGCAGGTCCTTTAAAATCATTTCTACTCGGCAATCGCCTGTAACGTCAAGGGTATGCCGGATGTAGCCTCGGATTTCTTTCTCATCGAACTTACCGACAAGCATCGAGGGCTTCGGTTTCCAGGAAAAAATATAGTCTCCCTTAAGCTTCTCCGCGCAGACATCCACATCGGCAAAGGGAGAAACCGATACTCGACGCAAATTGGGAACCTCGTAGAGATACTCGATCCGTCGTGAAAGATCTTCACAGCAGCCGTAGCCGGTCAAACCGAACGGCGCCATCAGCCGTTTTTCATAGGGGAGGACGAACTCCGCCCACTGCTTGGGCGAAACCTGGGCGGTCTCCTGCGCTTCCGCCGCTCCCCACATATCGGCGGGCCGCACCCGCCGATTCTCACGCTGTAAACCCCCGCCGTTCGTTTGCGGCAGTTCGTCGGTGTATCCCACCCCGCCCGTACCGTGATAGGTTTCGTTGTTGTTAAGGCTTAAAAGGTCCAGCGCCTGAAACTGCCTAAGCATTGCGGCGCGGCCGTCGGACAGGATTTCCATGGCTTCATGCAGCATCGCGGGATTATCGTACA
>CAZJBZ010000081.1:0-14164 GCA_964543975.1 uncultured Spirochaetales bacterium | reverse complement strand
CTTTTTGTAGGTGAGCTCGAATTGCCGTTTCTGTCTGATAAACAAAACGTTTCTATCAAGGCTACCGGTGAAACGTGTGATTACACGAAAGAAGGGCCATCGTTTCTTTTCTCGAAAGATGTAAGCTGCAGTGCAAACCAGGCAATTACCATCACTTTCTAAGACAAGAGACGTACTTTCTACACAGGAGCAAGAAAATGGGAAACAAACCAACCCGCAAGAACAGAAAATCGTATCCTGCCGAAGCGACTGAAACCGCCTCCCTTTTAGGGGGAATCGGGACAGGCAACGTATCGATCGGTAACCGGGGCCAGTTTAAGGACTGGGAAATATTCAACCGGCCGGGGAAAGGCAACTATCTTCCCTACTCCTTTTTCGCCATCCATGCGGAGACCGACGCAGAAACGGACTCCGACTTCCGGTCCGTTACTAGGGTCCTGGAATCGAAATTGCTGCCTCCCCACGCCGCGTCCCATGGATACTATTCGGAAGAGGTGGGCGGTCTGCCGCGGCTTCAATCGGCGACACTTACCGGCGGGCAGCCGTTTGTGGAAGTCGCCTTCGAGGACGATACACTGCCGGTCACGGTGACGTTGGAAGCATTTACTCCCTTTATTCCGCTCAACCTGGAAGATTCCGCGATACCGGGGGCGATTGTCAGGTACCGCGTAAAGAACCCGACAGATGTGCCGATTTCGGTGTCGGTGGCCGGTTCGCTCTGCAACGCAGTCGGTTTCAACGGCTACGGCAGTTTCAAGCGGCTCTCGCTTTTAGGGAAAACCGAGAACAGAGAAGTCGCGCGTGACGGTATTCGAGGGGTCTTTTTTTCCGGTTCGGACCTTCCCGCGGATGCGCGGACGAACGGCAGCATGGCGCTTCTTACTCCTGAAAACGACGGGGCCGATCGGGACGTCACCGTGAAAGCCCAATGGCTTGAAGGCGGATGGTTCGACGGTATCCAGGACTTTTGGGACGATTTTTGCGACGACGGAAGATTGGAAAGCTCCTCCGATTACAATGCTAAAGGGAGCCGTATCATTAATAAAAACGTTACTCCGGGATCTATCTGTATAACGCGGCGTCTCGCACCGGGCGAAACAAAAAAGTTCGAATTCGCCCTCAGTTGGTACTTTCCCAATCGTGAAAGCGGATGGGAGGACCAGTCCTGTTCGTGCAGCGAGGGCCCCCCTGTTTCCGGCAAGGCAAAAAAAGCGGAAAACTGCCGCGGTGGCAGTGGGGACGGAAAACACGACGATCAATCGAAAGCGGTGGTCCGTAACTTGTACGCGACAATTTTCAGTGACGCTTTCGATGTCGGCAAATATCTGCTGCACAACGTGTCCCGTTTGGAGGAGACGTCCCGCCTGTTTGAAGATACCCTCTTTTCGTCCACACTACCAATAGAGGTTATCGATGCAGCCGCGAGTACGATAACCGTGCTTCGAAGCCCCACCTGTTTTATCACGGAAGACCGGATGTTCTGGGGGTGGGAAGGGTGCCACGATACCTCCGGCTGCTGTCCGGGCTCCTGCACCCATGTCTGGAACTACGCTCAAACCGTCGCTTTTCTCTTTCCCGAGCTTGAACGGTCGATGCGACATATAGAGTTTTCGATGGATACCGACGCGGACGGGAAGATGGATTTTCGAAGCATCAACTATTTTAAAGATGAACGATGGACTCGGGCCGATACTGCCGCCCTGCCGCCTGCTGCGGACGGACAGTTGGGGTGTGTAGTACGGCTTTATCGTGAGTGGAAGATAAGCGGGGACACCGATTTTGTCCGGGACCATTGGGACGCTTTTACCCGCGTCATGGATTTCTCCCTCAAGAATTGGGACTTAGACGGTGATTATGTACTCGACGGAGAGCAGCACAACACCTACGATATCGAATTCTACGGCGTCAACTCTATGACCAACAGCATTCTCTGCGCCGCTTTCAAAGCTGCAACGGAACTGGCCGGTGCGGTCGGCGATAACGATGCGGCGGAACGCTACCGGACTGCCTTTGAGCAGGGGTCCCGCAAAATGGATGAAGCTCTCTGGAGCGGTGAGTACTATATCCAGAAGCTTGACGATGTGAACGCGTACAGGTACCAGTACGGAAAAGGCTGCCTGTCGGACCAGCTGTTAGGTCAGTTCCTCGCCTACTGCGCGGGATTAGGCCGCGTCCTCCCTGAAGAACATGTAAGACGTGCGGTCAAATCTATATTCACTTATAATTTTCGGACTTCGTTTTACGATCATCACAATGTTCAGCGTACTTACGCCCTCAACGACGAGCAGGGGCTTCTGCTCTGCTCCTGGCCGCATGGGGGCAGGCCGAAATTGCCGTTCCCCTATTCGGATGAAGTGTGGTCGGGTATCGAGTATCAGGTGGCCTCTCATTTGATCTTTGAGGGATTTATCGACGAGGGACTCGAAATTGTAAGGGCTGTTCGAAACAGGTACGACGGGTATAAGCGGAACCCCTGGGACGAAGTGGAGTGCGGACACCACTACGCCCGCTCCATGGCTTCGTGGGGGCTTGTTCTCGCATTAAGCGGATACAGCTGCGATATGACCGAAGGATGTGTCTCGTTTTCACCGAAAATCAACCGGGACGATTTTTCCGTATTCTGGAGTACCGGTTCGGCGTGGGGTGTCTACCGTCAATGGAAAGACTCCGAGACCGGCGAGATGAAACAAGAGATAAAGCAGCTGTACGGCACATCGCAGCCGCCGCGGTTGGAGAGGTAAATCCGGATAATAATTGACACACATCAAAAACTGTATTACATTAGTATTACGGAGATTTTATGCTAACATTACGATTAGATGAAGAGCTCGAACGTGAAATAGAAAACATATCCAATGCGGAGGGTCTCAGTAAATCGGAATTTATTCGGAAAACGGTACGGGAGTATATCAAAAATAGAAAGAAAGCCTCTGTATACGATGTTGGAAAGGAAATGTTTAACAAATACTCATTCGCCGACAAAAACTTTTCTATAAATTCAGAAACTATATTAAGAGAACATTTTAGAAAAAAACGTGGAAAAAATAGTAGTTGATACCGGTATATTCGTGGCTCTCTTCAACACAAATGATGCATATCACGATAAAGCTGTTTCGTTTATAAAGGAAAAAAATATGTTGCCCTTTACGACGGAAGCAGTTATTACTGAGGTCCAATATCTTTTTTATGCAAGGAGAGAAGTTCAACACGATTTTTTACGGCTCATTTCCGAATCGAATATCGATGTAATAACATTTTCTAAAGACGATTATCTTCTAATAGCCGAGTTAATGAAACAGTATTCCGATTTGCCAATGGACTATGCGGATGCAACAGTCGTTCGATCGTGTGAGATAGTAGATTCTAATGTCGTCGCTACCGTTGATTCCGATTTCACGATCTACAGATTCAAAGGGAAAAAGTCCTTTGACAATGTAATCACACTACATTAATACCACAGGCTGACGTAGATGTTTGATTAATTACGAACTTTCAAGTAGTCTTTTCCTTTGATGAGATCACTTCATACATTTTTATTTCGTGCCGTTATTCTCTCTTTCGGATCGCTTGCCCCCATCGCATCCGGGTTTGGGCAAAGCGGGACGATGGAACCAATTATTCCGGAACCGGTACTGCTCGATCTTGCCTCCGGTACGGAATACGACACGGAGTACGCCGGGGAATACGGTTGGGAATATCGCTGGAGTAGTGAGGAAGATTGGACATCGGTCGTTTTTCCGAGTAATCCTCCCGATCGAGCAGGTCGGACGGAAGTGTGGTACCGTATAAAGCTTCCCTCGGTTGTGTTCCGTGATCCCCGGCTCTATATTTCCAGCATCGATACCGGCGCCGATATCTATTTGGAAGGTAATCTCATCTACTCCCGCAACGTACCGACCTCCGAACAGCTGCAAAAGGGCACAGTCCCGTTTAGAGGATGGCCCTGGCATCTCATTGTTCTGCCGGATGACTTCGGCGGCAGGCAACTCGAGTTTCACGTCTTTTCTGCTTATAAGGATATCGGTCTTTGGGGAGACATTCGCGTCGGACCGGCATACAGCCATATACTTACCATTTTCCATCAGGATTTTTTCGGTCTTATCGTTTGTATCTTTTCATTGATCATCAGCATTATTTTTTTCATTATCTTTCTATTAAACAGGATGAGGTTTTCTTCCCTTATTTTAGCGGCGATTACTCTGTTGCTCTCCCTTAGGGCAATTGCGTCGCTCCAGCTTCGGCAGTTTGTCTTGAATTGGCCCCTTTTTTGGGAACATGTCCGTATCTGGTCGGCCCTTCTTCTCCCTATTTTTATTATCTATCTGTTGCGAAGGATCATCGGACGAAAATATTGGAGATTCATGAAAGTTGTGCTGATTGTGTACGCCGCGATATTTGGTTTTTCTTTGGTCAGCGGTATATCAGGACTGCTTCCGTTTCCTTTTTTGTACGCGGTGTGTGATGTCCTGGCGGTGACCACGATTACTCTCTTTCTTCCTCTCATCATCATGGCCGGTATTAAGGGCAATAGGGAGGCACGGATAATCATCTTTAGTCTGGTCGGGGTGGCCGGATTTGTGATCTACGGTGTGCTGATGGGTGCCGGTATCATTCCGTGGAGCAGCCAAAATGATAATACTGTTCTTTTTATCTTTGTTATTGGATTAGTCGCTATCTTGGTCCGGAGAATTGTCCTTATGCATCGTCGTTTGGATACCTACGCGCGTCGGGTTTCACTATTGAATACCGATTTAGAGAAGGTGGTAGCGGAGAGAACGGCGGAGTTGGAACAGGCGAACCGTGAACTGAAAATTGCTTCCATCACCGACGGTTTGACCGGTCTCTATAATCGCATGTATGTGGAATCCGTTTTACAGCAGATGGTCATGGAGGCGGTCCGTTACACTCGTACGTTAAGTATCATCCTTTTCGATATTGATGATTTTAAAAAACTCAACGATTCCTACGGTCACCAATTTGGTGATAAAGTGCTTCGGCGGATCGGTACATGCGTACGGGAAACGCTGCGGGATTCCGATGTTCCCTGCCGTTACGGCGGCGAAGAGTTTTTATTGATCCTGCCTGAAGCCGATCTAAATGATTCGACCCAAGCCGCTGAAAGGCTCCGTCGAAAAATAGACGAGGTTCTATGGGAAAACGGGGCACGGGTTACAATCAGCTGCGGTGTGGCTGCTTTGACACAAGAAGGACCGGAAGAACTGATTCATCGCGCGGATATTTCTATGTACCGGGCAAAACATTTAGGGAAAAACCGAGTGTGCACCTGATGTAGCCGCCGGCACTGGCTGTGCGTCCTACCCCCACCGTGTGTCCCTCCGGCGCCGATAAACGCGATTTTTGCCGTTTTTAGTACCATCCTTCGTTGAAACAGGTCTCATACATCGTAACGATGTTCTCAGGCGGACTGACTGCTTGGATGTTGTGACAGGGAGCGAGGACGTACCCGCCGTCTTGCCCTAGAATTTCTATATTATCCAGTACTTCCTGTTCGACTTCTTCTTTCGATCCGAAGGCCAAGGTGTACTGATTGTCCATCCCTCCGTGGAGTAATAGTTTATCACCATACTCTCTCTTAAGCGGTCCCCGTTCCATACCCGGCGTCCGCCACTGTATAGGATTCAGGATGTCGATGCCGACATCGATGAGTTCGGGAATAATCGGCTTGATCGCTCCGTCGTCGTGGTGAAAAGCGTACGCTCCCGCCTGATGGATCAATTTGATCAACTCTCTTTTCTGAGGAAAGAAAAACTCCCTGATAACTTCGGGAGAATAGAGCAGACTGGTCTGGCTGCCGAAATCCTCGGCAACGTAACAGAGCTGTACTTTACCGGGGATTGTCTCGAAAATCCGCTTTGCCATCTCGTAGAAGTATTCGTGCATCTTTGTGTGGCAGTAACGGGCGATTTCCGGATTGAGCATGTAGTCCACGAGGGCCTGCTCCATGCCGCGGAGGTGGTTATACTTCCAGCCCGGCTCGTGTCCGTATATCTCGATGATGTAGTTCTCTTTCCCCGTGAGTTTTTTTTCCAGGTTGGAATAGTCGAACCAGTCGGGGGAAGGCCAGGTGTAGGCGGCTTCTATCTCTTCAACCGATTGGTACTGTTGCAGGGGGAATTCCACGCACTCCTTATAAACACCGTTTTCATAAGGGATGTCTTCGAATCCGCAGCCGAACACATCGTAGCGGTTTTCCTTTCCTGTCGGAGGCTGGATATGACCGCTTCGAGTCTGCCGCAGGTCGGTTTGTCCGCCGGGGCCGGATGCCGCGGCAACTTCCCTCTCAGACGGACCCACATATTCCGGTGCAATGGTGATGACGGCATCGATATGCATTTTTTCGTATACTTCCTGCATCTCGGAACAGCCGAGATGTTTCATCAGTTTAGCGCTCGCTTCGTCGGTGGCCCAATAGTCCATCGGCAGTCTGTCCGGTTTTTCCCCTCGCAATACCGCAAGCCATCGTTCTTTCGATGTCATTGTCTCTTTTTTCATTGATTCTTCCTCTCTTCCCGTGATTACTCCCACGGATGGAGTACGATTTTACCGCTTTCACCGGTAAGCTGTCGTTCCCACGCTTCTCCCGCTCGGGTCAGCGGATAGGTATGAGTAATCAGAATATCGAGTTTTTCGGTGTTCTTGATAATAACTTCCGCTATCTTCGGATAAACGTGCAACGGGTAGTGCCACGAACCGTGAAGGGTAAAACCGTTACGGATCATATCGTCACTGATCCAGATCGACAATTCCCCGCCCTCGCCGACGAAAGCGATATGCCCTTTCCGCCGTACACTCTTCATGAGCAGCCGATGCGCTTGGGGCATCCCGGTACAGTCGATTGCCTTGTCGGCTCCTCTTCCGTTCGTTATTTCAAGAATTCTGTCTGCCGATTTTGCATCGTTCGGGTCCAGGATTTCAGTTGCTCCCAATTTTTTGGCCGGCGCCTGTCTGTAGGGATGGGGTTCGACCGCTATTGTCGTCGCTCCCCGGTGGACGGCGTTGATTACTCCTCCAAGCCCCACCGGCCCCATACCGGTTATAACGACCGTATCAAAGCTGTCTACCCGCATCAGCTCCATCGCTCCCATCGTGGGGCCCAGGCCGCAGCAAGCCATGCTTCCGTGGTCGTAGGAAACGCCGTCCGGAATAGGAAGAAGAAGCCAATCCTGCTTTATTATGTACTGTGCGTAGGTGTCTAATCCGGTGCTGTTTTCGGTCTCCTCAAGCGGATCGGGTGCGTGTTGACAGTGGATATACTCGCCCGAGAGACAGAGACTGCACTTTCCGCAGCCCGCGAGAGGCATGGCGACCACCCGGTCTCCTTGTTTCACTCGGCCCGGCTGTGCGACCTCTACCACTTCTCCCGCCGCTTCGTGTCCCAGCAGACCCGGCTGTTTACCGTCCCGGTACGCCTTGTACTCGGTACACATCGGGGCCGAATGTACTTTGACGACGGCAAAGGTGTCCTTCGCGTGAGGGTCGGGTACTTCAACTAATTCACACTGTCTTGTTCCGGTTATTGTAACTTTCTGCATCTATTTTCTCCTTAATTTTTTGTAATAAACCCGGTTCGGTCCTTTATGGTAACCAGGGGGCGGTCTACTCGAGTCAACCGGGGCCGAGCCTTTCGCGTGTCGTTGCAATAAGATTATTCGAAGGGTCCTCCTCTACTTTCCCGCCATGTAGCCGCCGTCGACTAAGATGACCTCACCGCTGATCATGCCGGAGGCATCGGAGGCGAGAAAGAGGACCGTCTGGACGACTTCCTTTGGTTCCACGAACCGGCCTAACGGTATTTTCGCTTTCATCGGATCGCCCTTTTCAGGGGTTCCCCACACTTTCTGCCCCATAGGGGTCATGACAACGGTCGGCCCGACAGCGTTGACACGAATGTTGTACCGTCCCAGCTCTAACGCCATTACTTTGGTCAGTCCGTGAACGCCGAATTTACTCGAACAGTACGCGGCGTGTTCTTCGAGGGCGGTAACGCCTGCCAAGCTGGAGATGTTGACGATGCTGCCCTTCTTCTGCTCCATCATCTTCTTGGCAACAACCTTCGAAACCAGTGCGGGTGCCCGCAGGTTGACGTTGAGAATCGTGTTCCAATGGTCCACGTCCAGATCGACGATCCGTTCTACCCACGTTACACCGGCGTTATTGACGAGAATATCGATTGTATCGAACATGCTGCAGAAATGTTCCGCCATGGCGAGCGTTTCATCCACGGTTGCAAGATCGGCCTGGTACGTTTCACCCGTTCCGCCCGCTTTGTTTATTTCCGCTTTCAATGCGGCAAGATCGTCCGAATCCCGTCCGGTCGCTCCGACCCTGCAGCCGGCCTTTGCCAGTGAAAGCGCGATATCGCGTCCTATCCCCTTTGTCGCTCCGGTGACCACTGCCGTCATGCCGGAAAAATCGTATTGTATCTGAGACATAGCAACTCCTTGGTTTTTACTAGAAAACCATGTATCTGTAGAATAGAAGGATTGGTACGATTTTTCAATATGTGGAGGAATCGATCATCCCGGAATAATCGGAATAGTCTTCTTTTTTGAACAATTCCTAGAATTTTTTTCTTGACATTGTGTCCAATATGGTTTACAGTAAAGTATCCTATATTGTATACAATGTTGTATGAGATGTTTATGTCGGAAAACGAATCGTTAGTTGAAGAAGCATACGAAATATTAAAACGAAATATCCTGGATCAGGAATTAAACCAAGGCTCTCCCGTTGTAGAGGCGGATATTGCTGAAGAATTGAATATGAGCAGAACTCCGATACGCGAGGCGATTAGACGGCTGCATGCCGACGGTTTGGTAGAGGTAATTCCTCGAAAAGGATCATACGTTAAGACCTTTACTGTTGATGATTTAATCTTCCTTTACGAGGTGGCGGAAGGCTTAGAAGGTATGGTGGGTTTTTTGGTTGCGGAGAAGATCATGAACAAGGACCTCGATAATAAAGTATTGTCCTACTGTGATGAGATGGTCCGCGTAATGGATGAAAGTGCCCTCGCCAATGATTATAAAGCATGGATTGACGCTGACGCGAACTTCCATCGGCACCTTTATAAATTATGCGGAAACAAGACTATCCTTCAATCGCTGGAAAGAATCAGGATCCAGCTCAACATGTCAATCATACAAACTGTCCCGACTTTTATCGATTTTAAGCAGTCGAACTTGGAACACAGAAAACTTTTGAAATTTGTTTATTCAGGAGAACCCAATAACGCCAGAATTGTAAACCAGGAACAACATCAAAGGGTTCGAAACTATATAAAGGCGCATAGTCTGCGTCCCGGAAGGTAAGAGTATCAATGAATTGTTTTATGAGGTGCGTCTATGAGTGAGAATGTCGTGGATACTGTTGCAGCATTGATGGAACGGGCAAGAGAAGCACAGCGTGTGTTGGAAGGGTATTCGCAGGAACAGGTGGATAAACTTGCCGCCGTAATTACATATAAACTTTCCAGACCGGAAGTCGCGAAAGAAATCGCCGAGTTGGCGTATGAAGAAACAGGTATGGGACGAATAGATTCAAAAATAGCGAAATTGACAAAGAAGATACCGGGTTGTTTTTATGATGTCATCGATCAAAAGACGGTCGGCGTAATCGAATACGATGAAAAAAAGGGAATCACAAAAATCGGAAAACCTGTGGGTATAATCGGCGCGCTCATTCCAAGCACAAACCCCGAAGCAACTCCGGTGTTTAAAAGTATTCTATCCATCCGCGGCCGTAACGCGATTGTATTCGGACCGCATCCCGCCAGCGAAAAAACAACTTTCAAGGTTGTGGAACTGATGAGAGAAGCAATGAAAGATAACAATGCGCCCGAAGACGCGTTTATCTGTGTAGAAAACCCTTCTAAATTGGTATCACAGGAAATCATGAAGCAGTGCGATTTGATAATGGCCACGGGAAGCAGCGGTATGGTAAAAGCAGCCTATAGTTCCGGGAAACCTTCCTACGGTGTCGGGGTTGGTAACGCTGTAATCGTCGTTGATGAAACAGCGGACCTTTTTGAAGCAGCCCAAAAAATCAAAATTGGTAAGATCGGGGACAATGCTTCCGGTTGTTCAGCGGAAAACTCTCTCGTCGTCCAGGAACAGGTGTATGATGACCTTTTAGATGCTCTTAAAAAAAACGGAGCGTATCTATGTTCACCCGAAGAAAAGCGGCGACTTCAGGAAGCAATGTGGAACGATGGAAATCTGAGAAAAGAGATTGTAGCGAAAGATGTAAGCGTAATCGCTAAGGAAGCAAAAATCGATATTGATGATACCATCGAGTTTTTGCTTGTAGAAGGAGATAAAATAGGGCCGGAGGCACCTTTTTCCGGGGAGAAGCTATCTCTTGTCTTGACGTTGTATAAATATTCCAACTTCGATGATGCCGTCGCAAAAGTGAATGAAATAACAAATCATTGCGGGCTCGGCCATTCGTGCGGAATCCATTCAAACGATAAATCTCGAATCCTTAAATTGGGTCTGGAAACGAAGACAAGCCGGGTCACGGTCCGCCAGCCGCATGGTGCCGCGAACAGTGGGAATTGGTTCAACGGCTTAGCGTTCACGTTTTCATTGGGTTGCGGCACATGGGGAGGAAACTCTGCCTCAGAGAACATCACTCAAAAACATTATATCAATGTAACCCAAATTGCCGAACCGATTGATAGACGGGAACTGTCCGAGGCTGAAATATTTTCAAACTATTTGGAAGGAATGAAAATTTAAGAGGCTTAAATGAAGAGCGAGATGAACATAAAAATTCATGAAATCGTGCTTAGAGACGGACTCCAGAATATTACCGGGTTTGTTCCAACCGAGAAAAAAATTGATCTTCTTAACCTCCTTGTAGATGCCGGCGTCTTGTTTTTAGAAAGTACCGCCTTTGTTAGTCCTAAATGGGTTCCTCAAATGGCAGACGCGAAGGAAGTTTTTAAAAAAGCGGATGAACGGAAGGGGATTAGGAATTCCGTTCTCGTTCCAAATTACAAAGGATTTCAAATTGCGTCTGACTGTGGAGCAGGCGAGATCGTCCCGGTTATGAGTGCCAGTGAAAATCACAATAAGGCCAATGTCAATAAAAGTATTGAAGAGTCTTTAATTGAATTGAAGGAGATTGGGGAGTTCGCCAAAAAGAAAGGGATTGTCGTTCGAGCAAATATAGCAACCGCGTTCGGATATAAAAGTGATGATGTTGTGGAACATGCTTCTGTTGTCTCCATTTCACGATCTCTTGAGGAATCGGGCTATTCCGGAATAACACTCTGCGACACAACGGGAGTTGCCTCTCCGGAAAAAGTATACGAGTTGATTCAAGAATTAAAAAAGCACATAAAAAGGGCGGAAATAGCAGTCCACTTTCATCAAAACCATAGTATCGAATTTGCAAATATTTTTGCCGCGTATCAGGCAGGGGTCAGAGTATTTGAGTCGGCGGCGGGAGGATTAGGCGGTTGTCCGTTTGCCGAAGACGCGAACGGAAATGTTCCGACTGAAAATTTGGTAAGAATGTTTCTTCGAATGGGGCTTGATTGTGGAATAAACCTTGAAAAGATAGAAAAGGCGGCTTTGTACGCGAAAGAAATACAAAAGGTGTATTCGAAAAGCGGACCTTCGATAGAGGTCAGCTGAATTGAAAACGGCAGTGAATTTTGGCGATTGCCACATAATCATATTTTTCAAGGGGTTCAATTATGAATAAAGTTATAAGTCGGAATGAGGTATTAAAAAATCTTAGAGAAAAAGTATCGCGAGGCGTCCCGATTATCGGCGGGGGTGCGGGTACGGGTATCTCCGCTAAATGCGAAGAGGCGGGCGGTATCGACTTGATCGTCATTTACAATTCAGGAAGATATAGAATGGCCGGCAGAGGCTCTCTCGCCGGGCTGTTGGCCTATGGAAACGCCAATGAGATTGTGAAAGAAATGGCTTATGAAGTTATCACCGCGGTTACGAATACGCCCGTGCTTGCCGGAGTTAACGGGACAGACCCCTTTTTACTGCGACGTCACTTTTTGCAGGAACTCAAAGATTTAGGGTTTTCAGGAATCCAAAACTTTCCAACGGTGGGACTAATCGACGGCAATTTCCGAAAAAACTTGGAAGAGACAGGCATGAGCTACCAGCTGGAAATTGAAGTAATAGATGAAGCACACTCTTTGGATTTACTCACGACTCCTTACGTATTCAATGTGGAAGATACAAAAAATATGGTAAAAGCGGGGGCGGATATAATCGTAGCACATATGGGGTTGACTACAAGTGGAAGTATCGGCGCGGAAACAGCCGGAACACTGGAGAGCTGTGTGGGAGAAGTCCGAACGATTGCCGAGACGGCCAAAGCGGAGCGAGAGGATGTCATTGTTCTTTGCCATGGGGGACCGATCGCTAACCCGGAAGATGCCCAATTTATTTTTAAAAATGTTCCGGAAGTAGACGGATTCTACGGCGCGAGTTCAATGGAAAGGCTTCCGACGGAGACAGCTATTACCGAACAAATTAAGAAGTTTAAAGCGTTGAGGTTTTAGGAGTAGAAAATGGATAAAGCGTATGTTATCGGTACTTTCGACACAAAAGCGAAAGAGTTGGCTTATGTCGCCGAACTTATTGCTGAAGCCGGCGCCGATCCTTGGACCGTCGATGTCTCCACCTCCCCCAGTCGGCATAAGGTCAATGTTAAAAGTGAAGTGGTCGCGGCATTTCATCCCACAGAAAAATCGTTTCATGGGGTGTTGGATGACAGGGGGAAGGCAGTAAGCTTCATGTCCGAAGCCCTTGGAGAATATTTAGTCAGGCAGTCGGATATCGGCGGTGTTCTTGGATTGGGGGGGACAGGGGGAACCTCGCTTGTGACCGCCGCAATGAGACGGTTGTCTGTAGGGCTCCCAAAGCTCATGGTATCCACAGTTGCAAGTGGTAATGTTCAACCGTATGTCGGCCCTAATGATATTTCCATGATGTATTCGGTTACCGACGTGGCAGGAATAAACAGGATCTCAAGTGTTGTTCTTGGAAACGCCGCCCATGCTATCGTGGGAATGGTCAAGAACAGAGTGCCTGATATGAAAAATCCGAAACCGGCGCTGGGTATGACGATGTTCGGAGTAACCACACCTTGTGTAAACCATCTCCGGGAAAAGTTGGAAGATACGTATGATATTTTGGTTTTTCATGCCACAGGGACCGGCGGCCAATCTATGGAGAAGCTGATAGATTCGGGAATGATGTCGCATGTGATAGATGTCACAACCACAGAGATTTGTGACTTTCACATGGGAGGTGTGTTTAGCGCGGGCGAGGACCGGTTAGGAGCAATAATTCGAACAGGTATTCCCTATGTCGGTTCTACCGGCGCATTGGATATGGTGAACTTCGCCGCAATGCCGACCGTACCGGAAAAATATAAAGATCGGAATCTCTATGTCCATAATGCTAACGTTACTTTAATGAGAACAACGGTTGGTGAAAACATCAGAATGGGCAAGTGGATTGGGAAGAAGTTGAATAAAATGACAGGCGAAGTAAGGTTCTTACTTCCGGAAAAAGGCGTCTCTCTTATAGATACCGAAGGTCAGCCGTTTTATGACCCTGAAGCGGATAAAGCGCTCTTTTCCGAAATTGAGAAAACGGTCGAGCAGACGGAGAAACGAAAAGTGATCAGGGTCCCGTATAATGTAAACGACGCGGAATTTTCTGAAGCTCTCGTTTCCGCGTTCTTGGAAATTTGTTAGAGGAGATTTTAGATGATTAGGATATCAAGTTCTACCTTATCGTGCGACGGTTTCCAAGATATCGATTTTAAAAACACATGGAAACACATGAGAAGTATTGGATTTAAGTATATTGAACTTAACATGTGGCATCCGGACAATTTAACACCGCGGAAAGTTGTCGATGTAAAGAAAAAGAGTAAGGAAAATGGATTGACGCCGATCGCCGTTTACGGAAACGGGTTTTCTTGTTCTGTCGATAAAGAGATTTGTCACAAAATGCGGATGATCGATGTCGCTGTTGAACTGGGGTGCGGACGGATAGTGTCGACGGGAAGCGGTGAACCTGAATACAAAATTGAAAATATCATTACTGCTTTAAAAGAATTGGTTCCTTACGCGGAAGAAAAAGATGTACTTATT
>CAZJBZ010000080.1:6713-14189 GCA_964543975.1 uncultured Spirochaetales bacterium | reverse complement strand
TTCCCGCGTGGACCGCCGCCTCGACATGGAGCCGCTCGCTGTAGTAGACCATGTACTTCTTTCCCGTCTCTTCGGTCTTCTTACGGGCCGCATCCAGCTGATCGAGTGTGGTAAACGGGGTCTTGTCGGTGAAGTAGTCCTTGCCCGCGTCCATTACCCGTAACCCGAGCGGTCCGCGTTCACAGGGAACGGCAGCCCCTGCAATCAATTTCACCTCGGGATCATCCAGCACGTCCGCTTCAGAGCGTGCAGGGCGGGCGTTGGGGAACTTCTCCCGGAAAGCCTCAACCTTTTTCGGGTCGGGATCGTAGACCCATTTGATTTCCACGCCGGCTTCGACAAGCCCGTTACACATACCGAAAATGTGGCCGTGTTCCAACGAGAGCGCTGCAACCTGAAACTCGCCCGGTCCGACAACCTTGTTCGGTTTCCCTTCCGGGGCGTATGTCATTCCGTTCTTTTTTTGTGCCATAAAACATCTACTCCCTTCCATATTTCTCCTTTACAAAAGGAGAAATATGTATTAATATATCCTTGAGACGCTTTCAAAATGCGGGCGTAAGGTGGTTGCAAAAATTACCTCCCTTATTTGGAGGACATGTTGATCAACAGCAGTAATCCCGACAGTCGTAATAATGAAAATCGTAACCCTATCATCTCTATTTTAATCGAAAAACTTGTCGATTCATTGACAAAACCTCTGCCGGACTTTACACCCCGCCACATTTATACAACAGACGGAGTGAAAGGTAAAGCAACCGCAGTCATCGGTATGCGAAGATCAGGTAAGACGGTGTTTCTTCATCAGATGAGACACAATCGAATGGTAAACGGACTGTCTCGTGAACAACTGCCGTATATTAATTTTGAAGATGAACGGCTCGAAGGAATCACCAGCGAGTATCTGAATCCTGTTTTTGAGGAGTATTATCGTAGATTTCCGTCATTCCGTGACAAAGAAAAAGTCATGTGGGGTTTTGATGAAATCCAGTTGGTTCCGGGATGGGAACGCTTCGTCAGGAGAATTTTGGACTCGGAGAATGTAGAAGTTGTTGTAACCGGTTCATCCGCAGCGTTACTCTCGCGGGAAATTGCAACTGCGATGAGAGGACGAGCTTGGGAGGTTATAATCCACCCGTTCAGCTTCGAAGAATATCTGATGCACAAACAATATGAAATTCCAAATGACCCGTCTTTTATTTCCGCCTCACAAAGATCAAACCTTGAACGGTTATTTATCGATTATCTGGAAAGTGGAGGGTTTCCGGAGGTACAAGGGTTATCTGCAAACGAACGCCACAAACTATTAAAGGACTATGTTGATGTTGCGATCCTTCGCGATGTTGTCGAACGGCACGGCGTTACAAATATTGCAGGCTTACGCTGGATGGTCCGACATCTTTTAGGAAATCCGGGATCATTGTTTAGCATAGAGAAATTTTATGCCTCCCTGAAGTCACAAGGAATAGCAATTTCAAAAGATACGGTCCATCAATACCTTACCTTTCTTGAAGACTGCTTCCTCGTACGACTCATTTGGATGGAATCACGTTCCGAACGCCAAAGGATGGTTAATCCCCGTAAGGCTTATCCGGTGGATTCCGGCTTAATTCCGGTATTCGATCGCAGTGGTGAAAAGAACTACGGTCACTCGTTGGAAACAGCGGTTTTTATCGAATTAGAAAGAAGAAATTATTCCGTTTCTTATTTGCGAACACCGAAAAACTATGAGGTCGATTTTTTTATAAAAAAGTTCGACGGAACGATTGAGCTAATCCAAGTGTGCGCGGACATGACGAACCCTTCAACCATGGAACGGGAAATACGAGCACTAATTGATGCGGGAGACCACTACCCATCGGCTAAAAAGATTCTCTTAACGTTGTATCGCGAAACATTGCCACTGCAGGTGCCGTCGGAAATAATAGTCCGACCCGCATATGAGTGGATGTTGGAACGTAAATTATAAACCGTTACATTTCAAACGCCGGAAAATGGTGCTTCACGTAATCGAGCATCTCACCGAACATGGCGTACGCCTTGTAGGTGGGGATTCGCATCAAAGCGTCACCTAAGAGGGCCTGAAACGCCAACTCCCGGTCTCGGGTTATCGCGGCCCGGAGGATGGTCTGCTGTTCATTGACGATATGACGAACAATACTTTCCAACATCGGTGGCAGCTGTTTGCTTACTACCGGCCGGATCTCATCCTGTTTGAACTGGGCGTAGGTTTCAACGACAGCTCCCACAGGAAGATCGCTTATCTGCCCTCTGTTGAGAATATTGACGTTTGTAACGAGAGGTTTTAACCCCAAGAGTGCCTGCATCTGCTCCACCCCTTCTTCGCCCGACGGTGTAAGCGGGGCGTCCGGTTTTCTTCTGCTGAAATCCTTCACCCGCTCCACACGCCAACTGTAAGGGGTAAGAACCACTCCCCAGCGATGGAGACTCACTTCATCCTGCAGATACCACGGAACAAACTCCGTCAGGTGGCGGTCACCCGCCGCACCGAGTACTCCGAAGTGGGACAAAAAATCACAGGCGATAAGCGAATCGTGGTCGAACCACCGTTGGTTCTTCTTCCGCTCCAGAGCGGCTTGCGTCCTGTCCGAAAAGAACCCTTCCTCAGCTATCATCTTTTTAAGATAGGGAAAGAGGTCGGTCCCGTTGTAAGAGGCGGCCGTGGCAAAGGTAAAATGGTTGATCCCCGCCAAATCGAGGTGGATCTCCTGCCGTTTCGGTTTTTCTATCGAAAGCCAATCCACGGCCCACTGCGCCAGATGTTCCTGCGTGGAAAAAACTTCATGGCAGCAGCCGAACGCCTTGATACTCGGCTCCGTCCTGTAGAGAGTGGCGGTACAGAGCGTCAGAGGGTTGGTATAGTTGATGACCCACGCCTTAGGGCAATGAAGCATTATCCGCCGAGCATACTCCTCATATATAGGGACGGCCCGCAAAGCCCGCATCAGGCCGCCGGGTCCGGTGGTGTCTCCCACCGGCTGATAAACACCGTACGCCCGGGGAATTTCTAGATCGGCGTACCGCAGCGTCATCGGACCCGGTTCGATGGAAAGCACCACGAAATCCGCCCCGGTCAAAGCATCTTCCATCGTGTTGAAGGCTTCTACTGAGAATGTTGTTTGCGAATCCGGATGATCGAAAATAGACTCTCCCACCTCGACATTGGCTTCGGCGGCGTCGTAGTTGATGTCGTAGAGGGAGAGTTTTCCCGTTAAATTGGGACAGAGGGCAAGATCGGACATGATCTTCGGCGCCCACTCCCTGCTCCCTCCGCCGATATAGGCAATTTTGATTTCGACTTTTTTCATAGTGTGCACCTCGTATCATCCTATCGAAGTTCGGACCAATCCGCAACCGATCAAAATCATCATGCAAGCACTTAGCCATAACCACGACACATCAAGCAAGCACCGGGCCTGAACAGTGACCGTACCCGGTTGAGAGAAAAGTTGCAGTGTTCGGGGTCATGGGTCAGAAAGAGGACACCGGTTGTAACAAAGAGAGGTTCATAGTATTTTAAGGAGACAAAGGAAAGCGACCAAGGGGGAAACATCATGGTACGTATGGCCGTTGTAGGAATCGGGAATATGGGAACGAACCACGCGGAGTATATTCAAGCCGGTAAGGTCTCGGGAGCCGAATTGACCGCAGTGTGCGATATCAATCCTAAGAAAATCCAAGCCGCGAAAAAGCGGTTTGGCACGGACATCGACTATTTCGACAGTGTGGACTCCCTTATAAAGTCGGGGAAGGCGGATGCTGTTCTCATTGCCGTGCCCCACTACGACCACCCGCCGACTGCAGTAAAGTGTTTTCGGGCGGGGCTGCACGTCTTAACGGAGAAACCTGCCGGCGTGTACACCAAACAGGTGCGGGAGATGAACGAAGCGGCCGACGCAAGCGGCAAGGTTTTCGGCATCATGTACAATCAGCGGACAAACCCCCTTTATCAGAAATTGAGACAGATGATAAACAATGGCGAGCTGGGAGAGATGAAGCGGATGAACTGGATCATGACCTCCTGGTACCGTTCCCAATCGTACTACGATTCAGGCGGATGGCGGGCGACCTGGGCCGGTGAAGGGGGCGGCGTTCTCCTGAACCAGGACCCCCACCAGCTGGACCTGTGGCAGTGGTGTTTGGGAATGCCGAAACGGCTTCGAGCTTTCTGCTACTATGGAAAACATCATAATATTGAAGCAGAAGACGATGTGACCGCATTCGTGGAGTATGAAAACGGGGCGACCGGTGTCTTCGTCACCACCACAGGAGACACACCGGGGACCAACCGGCTGGAGGTGACCGGAGACCGGGGGAAAATAGTGGTAGAAGACGGCACACTGATTTTTTGGAGGTTGGAAGTTCCCGAACGACACTTTAACCGGGAGTATCGAGGCGGATTCGGAGAACCGGACCATTGGAAATGCGAGGTGCCTATCATCGGCGTCGAGACAGGCCATCCCGGTATTACCGCCGATTTTGTGCGGGCCGTCGAACGGGGAAGCGGCGGCGGAAAGGGACTGCTTGCGCCCGGCGCGGAAGGCATCAAGGGACTCTCCATCTCTAATGCGATGCACCTCTCATCCTGGACCGACGACTGGGTGGAACTGCCCCCCGATGAAGAGCTGTTCTACCAAAAACTGCGGGAGAGGATAGCCGGGTCGACCTTCACCAAGAAACAGACGGAAGATAAGACGTTGGAAATCAGAAAGAGTTTTTAGATTGCACCTACCGCTACCACCGTGTGGTGGTGGCCCAGTGCCGGTAGCGCTGCTGCCCGAGGCAATTGCAATGGTGCCGAGAATTTTACTGCTTGTACAGTTTTACCACCTCATCGGAGCTTTTGAGAAAGCGGGAGGCGGCCTTTTCGTTTTTCATTAGGTAGTTTATGTAGAGGCTTTCGATTATACAGAGGGCTGTTATCCGTTTGGCCATGATCTCTCCGGTGACTGTTTTCGAGAAGACGGCGGTCTGCAGAATGATGTCCGCCCGTTTTGCCAACGATGAGAACGGATAGTTGGTGACCGCTATCACAGTCGCACCCCGCTCCTTCGCTATTTTCGCTGCATCGATGACCAGCTTGCTCTGTCCGGTGTAGGAGACGGCGAGAAATAGATCGGAAGGGTCCAACTGCGATGCGGATATCATGTTGGAATCGGGGTCCTGAGAAAAGATGCAGTGCTTCCCGACCCGGATAAAGCGCTGATACGCCTCCAAAGCGACGGCGCCGGCATCACCCACCCCCCAAAACATCATCGTTTGTGCCTGGGAAATCGCCTTTACCGCCTCGAGATAACTCGACTCGTCGATCAATCCGAAGGTGTCCCGCAGCGCCGCGACCGAAGAATCGAACACCTTTTTTACGACTGAGAGCGGTGTATCGTCTCGAGTAATGTCACCGTACATGAAGCGGACGCCATCTTTTTGACAAGATTCAAAATCACGCTTTAGTTCGGGAAAACCTTCGTATCCGAGCCGCTTCGACAACCTGAAGATGGTCGCCTCACTGCAGCCTGCCTCCACTGCAAAATCGACAATAGATATTCGGGGAATTTTTTCAGGATACTCGAGGATGAAATCGGCGGCCCGATGTTCGGCCGTCTTGAGGGTGTCATAGACAGCCTGCATCTGAAGAAAGGCGGACCGGGGAATTTTATCTGTATGTTTTTCATTCATATTGTTTTCCTCTATACTATGACCGCTTCCGAGGCCACACGTGCCCTCGTGTCCGGTAAGCCCGCTGCTTCCAGGCAGCCGGCCGGGCGATTGAGTTGCTTCAACCCCGACAGCTGCACCCCCGGCCGATCACGCGCAATCACTATAACCGTGCATTGATCGTTTTAAGCGCCGGGTACACCTCACGGTAGAGGGCCAATTTCTCCTGATAACGCCCCTTGTAGTCGGTCCGGGGTTCATACGTTTTTTCGTACCGAACTGCCGCGGCAACTCCCTCTTTAATAGAAGATAACAGACCCGCACCGAAACCGGCAAGCAGCGCTGCACCTAAGCAGGCCGATTCCTTGCAGCGAAGCGTGCGTACGGGACGCCCGAGAATATCCGCCTTCATCCGGAGCCATTCGGGGGAACGGGCCCCTCCGCCCACCGCAGCCACATCCTCGACAACTATACCCGATTGTTCCATGGTTTCCACATTGATTGCAAGTTCGTAGGTTAACGATTCCAAGAGCGAGCGGAGCATATCCTCTTTGGTAGTAGACAGCTTCATACCGACAAGCGCACCCTTCGACGATAGATCGCACCAGGGGGTCCCGCTGCCGTTCAAATGGGGGAGAAAGAAGAGCCCGGTCGGTTCCTTTGGGATATTTCGAAGAAGATAATCGTATACATCCACGCCTGCTTTGCGGGCCTCTTCCTCCTCCCACCTGCAGAAATTGTCCCGAAACCAGCGGAGCAGCAGTCCGCCGACATGGTTGAGAGAGAAGGTGAAATACATATTCGGCACGGTATGCAGGTAGCACGGATAGTAACTGTCGAACATTGAACGGTCCAGTTTCGGATTCGGAAAGGTGGTTGAAAAGACTTCGGCAGTCCCTGTGGAGGCGACCGCCATTCCTTCTCGGATAACTCCCGCTCCAAGGGCGGCACAGGTTTGGTCGTGACCGCCTGTAACCACAACACAACCGGGCGGTATTCCTGTTTCCGCTGCAACATCAGGGGCAAGCTTCCCGACCTCCGTCCCCGAAGGGACCGCCCGAGACCATTTTGCCGCCTCGATTCCGAGCGTAGTGAAAATTTCATCGCTCCAGGCAGTCTGCTTTAAATCAAAACCCATCGTCCTGGATGCCATAGGATAATCGATGACCCAACCGGCCCCCAGTTTACGCAGAATAAAATCGGCATAGGTGGTGATTTTATGGCTCTTCTCGTAAATCGACGACTCAGCTTTCTTAAGATACATCGCCTTAATAAGGCTGTTGATCGGATGGGGGCGCATCCCGGTCCGCTCGAAGAGTTTCCGGTCTCCCATCAGCTTCACCGCTTCCACCACCTCCTCGTGAGATCGGTAATCCATTCCCATTAGGGCCTTGGCTAACGCGTTCCCGTCGCTATCGACCGGAATTATCGCGTCGCCCTGCACCGAGATGCTGAGGGCCCCGATTGTATCGGTTCGGCTGCCGCCTGCGGATTTAGTCTGATACGCCGCCGCCTGGTATGCCGCCTCCTTCATCACTTCTTTGGTAAGCAGCCACACCTCTTCGGCGTCCTGCTCCGCCTTGCCCCGGTCGTCGGTTTCGATTCCGTATTCACGGTAGCCGCTTCCCGCCTGTTCGCCCGTCTCTGTAAACACAACAGCTTTGCAGCCGGTCGTTCCCACATCGATCCCCATCAGGAACATCGATCTCCTCCTACAGCCTCATTTCATCCTGCAGACGACGCAGATAGTAGAGGGTAGACTCGGGGACTGTTTCGATCATGTCGTAGGTGATGACAGTA
>CAZJBZ010000080.1:0-6703 GCA_964543975.1 uncultured Spirochaetales bacterium | reverse complement strand
CCTTTGGAACATCCCTCGTTAAGACACATCCCTTTGCCAAGCCAAGCGGAAGCAGTTTCTGCTCCTTTGCCGTATCGTACCGCTCGATGCTGCCCCGATAGCAGTATTCGCCGATTCCGTCCAACCTCCGTCCCTTTTCCAGATCGGTTTTGGCCACCGCGATGCATTCGGAAACCGGCCGTTTCCCCGGATGGCCCGATGATTCACCGTAGAGAACACACTGGGCAACGGTGAGAGGCACTTCGATGCTGCAGAGGTGGAAAGGACGGAACAGGGTGTAGTACGGTCCGTCCCCCATATCCCGCTGGACCAGACCGTGGCGGAGCCGCATATTGTCGGTGGTCACCACCAGGAACACTCCCGGATGCACCCCCACTGCGAAATCGACGATTCCCCGGTGGTCCAACACACCTCCGTCCCTCTTCGGAACGAACACCCGGTTAAGCGTTTCGACCGACGCTTTCGCTCCGTGCATGCCCCGAACATCGGGGACCAAACCGGTCGCGTTGGAAACGGAGGCCATCTCCACCGCCGTCTTCGAGCCATCTACGAACTCGCACAGCATCTTCGCACTCATCCGGCGTTTTTCCGCCTTTTCCCTTTCGGTGTCCGGTGTAGAATAAATATTGAGCGGATTGTTCTTCCCCTTCCCGGCGGCTATCACCTCAAAACCGAGAGCATCGGCAAACCGATACAGCTCCACAATTGCGGCCGGCTCATCTCCGGCCGCCAACGAGTAGACCACACCCCCATTGTCGGCCATCTGCCGTAGAATCGGGCCGATGGTCACATCGCATTCAACGTTCATCATAACGATATGCTTTTTGCTGTTGATACTGTCCATCGAAATGACGGCACCCATCTCGGTCGAACCGGTGGCATCGATAACCGCATCCACGCAGAAGAGGCGGGTGGCAAGCGTGTAGTCGGTAGAAGCGATTTTTCGTCCCTCACAGACAGCCTTTTCCGCCTCCCGGATATCATCGGTAAAGACAATGCCCGCCTTTTTCTTCGAATGCGCGTATCCGCCGATTGCCGCATCTTCACTAAGATCGACAACAACCGTTGTTTCCATCCCCTTCATCTCTCCAATGGTGGAGATGATTTCGGTCCCCATTTGGCCCGCGCCGATTATCCCGACCTGGATAGGTTTACCGGCTTCTTCAAGCCGGGCAAGTTTATCATTGATCGCGTTCATCTATTTCTCCTCCCATTTTAGCCCCCCTGAAGGGACCTTCTATGGTTTCACCAATACTTTGAGCGCTTCGCCCGATGCCGCGGCCTGAAAGCCTTCGACGATATCATCCAACGAGACTGACCTGTTGAAATATTTTTTCGGATTGATTGCTCCGTCCCTGATTGCCAGGAGGGATTTCCAGTGCATGCGGCTCTCATACGAAAACGCGCCGACCACCTCCACCTCCGAGTAGTGGATGATGTTGCTGTTGAGGCTGGTCATAGGGTCTGTTTTAGGGAGACCGCCGAAAAGAATTACCCTGCCACGCTTCCGCACAGCTTCCACAGCCTGTTCCTGAGTCGATGCCACCGGATTCGCACACACGGCCACATCCACCCCCGCACCTCCGGTAAAACTCCTGATCTCCCGCACCGGGTCCTGTGAAGCGGCGTTGATTAGAAGGTCCGGTTCAAACCTGCGGGCATCGTCGAGTCTTGCAAGCCCAACCATAATCACCGTCGAAGCACCCCGCGCCCGCGCAACCTCTGTCTGCAGACAACCGATCGGTCCGTCTCCGAAAACTGCTATCGAATCACCAAGCCCTAAACCTGCCCGTTCCTGACACGCCAGCACCGAAGAAGCAGGCTCCGAGAGCGCTGCATCATCGAGCGAAACCCCGTCGGGGATTTTATGGAAAATCCCCCGGCGGATTGCCACTTCCGGGATATGAACATACTCGGCAAAACCTCCCGGCCAGTGGGTCCCGATCATCCTGTGATTGTTGCAGAGGTTGACCCAGCCCCGTTTACAGTAGATGCATTCACCGCAGCTTACGTCGGGAGTGAAGGCCAGCGAATCGCCCGCAAAGCAACCACGCACATTTTCTCCGACCTCCATTATCTTCCCGGTAAACTCGTGGCCCATGATCTGTTTCTCCACCCCGTGGCGCAGTCCCGATTTAAAATTACGCACATCCGAACCGCAGATTCCACAGGCGTGTACTTTAACAATCATATCCTCAGGACCGCACGGCACAAGCTC
This sequence comes from uncultured Spirochaetales bacterium, assembly GCA_964543975.1. Classification (GTDB taxonomy): domain Bacteria; phylum Spirochaetota; class Spirochaetia; order SPDA01; family CAZJBZ01; genus CAZJBZ01. The sequence goes on along the minus strand of CAZJBZ010000080.1, from coordinate 4,485 downwards.
AACCTCACGTATCGATATGGTCTCCGGTCCTTCAAAGACAGCTGCTTTCATTTTTTTTTCTCCTTCAATTGTGATGCGATAGCGCGCCGGCCGGACGGCATCTTCTCATAGCCAACTGTTCGTCCGTTAGTCGGGTCCCTTGCCTAAAAGCCTTTCTCCTACCGCTCCGCCGGGATGGATGACCGCAAACTGTTCGCGTGAGTATCTCATTTTCCGCATCAACGCAATGCAGACGGCATCAAAGACGGCGGTGACCGCCATGGTGCTGGTTGTAGCGAGCATGTTAAAATCATCGGCCTCCCTCTCGATTTTCACTTTCATGAGGATATCGCTCTGTTGGGCCAGAACAGATTTCTCATTTTCCGTGACGCCGATGATGGTTGCCTTCTTCGTTTGAAGCGCGGGAATGATGTTGACGATTTCCCGCGTTCCTCCGCCTTTCGAAAGAAGGACAGCGACATCTCCCTGCTGAACGCTCCCCAGAGCACCATGGACCGCATCGCCCGGATCGAGAAAGAAAGCAGGACGTTCGATACAGGAGAGGGAATGGGCAATCTTTTTGGCCGCCGCTCCGGAGGTCCCGACACCGGCTGTAACGATCCTTCCCGTGCAATATTCAATGGCATCGATACAGCTGAAGAAAGCCTCCTGATCGATACTCTCGATCAGCCGCTTCAGCTCATAGGCGGCTGTTTCCCACACGAGTGAAGCAAGATTCCAAAGTTCATCGCGTTTCATCGTCTGTTGCTCCTTACGTCCCTATCTTAAAAAAAAGGGAAGGTTTTGTAAAGAGAATTTTTCATTTTTTATATAGGAAAATTGAAAATATTTTCGCGGCGGATGAACCATTGCGGGCTCGTCATCGAGCGGGTGCCCGACAGAGTAGGCGCTACCGTGTGGATTTAGGCGTGTGGGTACGCCGGCGTGGGGAAGCATCGTACGGTCCAACCGTGCGGCGCCGGCGGGATGTGGCCGGTTCCGATCATCCGATTACACCGCTCCGGTCCAGCGAACCGCATCATCGATTGTATCCAAAAAGACAGGCTGAGTGAACGCGTAACAACCGGAACTGTCTGCGACGCGAACTCTTACATACTTCTCATCACCTCTCAACCGGTAGGAAGCGGAGGGACCGGTTTGACGATCGAGCAGACTACCGTCTAAGCCTCGAAACTCAATAGTGTTGCTCTGAAAAAACTTCGGGGCCACCTCGATATTGATCTGATGTGATGTAACCTGATAATCCGACAAGATCACTCCGGTAGAAGCGTAAAAACGGCCGTTCTCAAATGCATTTCTGATCGATTCACGCGAACAGTCTTTTGCTTTAATCACGCACCAGCCGGTACCGCCGAAGGAAGTGCATTTGGGAGAACAGCCGAGTTCTGATGAGACAGCATACCAGTGGGCGTCATCACTTGCAGCACCATACATTTTTAGACCGGAGCTGAGGAGTCGGTCCCAGATCTGTTCCGGGGCTGTACGCTCGTCCGTTGGATAACTGTTGCAATCCGGTGCGGCGTTGAATACCTCAAAGTGGGTAACACCCTTCAACTGCAATACCTCCTCGGCTGTAAATGCCCAATTCCAACAGGGATGGCAAAGTACGGCCACTCCCCCCGCTTTCCGGACTGAAATATAGTCACACAATTTCGATCCTATCTTCGAGAGTAAAAATGATTACCCGTTCTCCCGTTTTTGTGCTGATATCGGTATGAAGACTCGCCACCCGGCTGCCTGTAAGTTCTTTGATCGATGATTCAAGAAGGGCCCTTCCCCCCTCGATCAGTTCTCTACGCACCTGTTTGATCAACTGTCTGCCCTGCGACGTTTCCCCGGTTTGCGCAAGCTGCTGTTCGGCATGTGTTAGAACACCCTTGAGCCTGACCAGGATAAGGTCGTCGATGATGTATGTTCTCGTTTCAAGAGGACCTCTTCCCATATACTCTTTCTCAAAACGGATAATCGCCTCACTGATTTTTGCTTCCAACTGTCCTTTTGTCATACTTATATCCTTTCCACACGACGATACACGATATATTTCATTTGATAATAGTATGAAGATCGTCCAGGGTTTTAGAGAGAGTATCGCTGCTTTCCGTACAGGCCGTTACGTGTCCCAGTTTACGACCCGGTCTGGGGCTTTTCTTGTAGTGATGAAGATGAGTATTCTTAACGGCCAGCAACCGGGCCGAGTCGGGCATACTGCCGATGATATTTATCATGGCGGAAAAACCCCGAGCGGATGTATCTCCCAGGGCGAAACCGAGGATCGCCCGAAGATGGTTTTCGAATTGGGAAGTGTATGCACCGTCAATAGTCCAGTGGCCGGAATTGTGTACTCTGGAAGCCGTTTCGTTTGCCAGGAGGGTACCGTCGACATCGAATAGTTCAAGGGCGAGAACTCCCGTATACTGTAACCGGTCGAGTAACAAACGACTGTATTCCTCGGCATTTTTCTGGAGCGGGTCATTGAGAGAACAGACCGAAAGACGCAAGATACCGTTCCTGTGGGTATTCTCACTCACCGGGTAAAACGCCATGCTTCCCGATCGACCGCGAACACCGATTATCGAAACTTCTCGAGTAAACGGCACCAGAGACTCCAGGATACAGGGGACTTCGCCCAGCCTGGTCCAGGCGGTATTGATTGCATCCCGATCACGAAGGACCACCTGCCCTTTACCGTCATAGCCGAGTGTACGGGTTTTGAGAACAGCAGGCAGACCCACTTCCTCTACCGCGTGTTGGAGATCGGCCCGGCTGTCTACGGCAAAAAAGTCAGGTGTGGGTATGTCCAGTTCTCTAAAGAGAGTTTTCTCGGCGAGCCTGTCTCGGGAAACCGCAAGAGCGTTCGCCGGCGGGGAAATCGGTAATCTGTTTTCCAGATAACTGAGGCTCTCAGCCGGAACATTCTCAAATTCGTAGGTTACAACATCGGAGCGTTCGGCAAGCTCTTCGAGTTTTACGGTGTCGTCGTATGTTCCAATAATATGTTCCGCGACTGAAGCAGCACAGGCATCGGGGGCAGGATCGAGCACGGTAAATGTGCAGCCGAGAGGATGTCCTGCCAATGCCAGCATGCGTCCAAGTTGACCGCCGCCTAAGATACCGACGTTCATGTGGCAGGCCTCGGATCCGGATTGGAAAGGACCTTCTCCGTCTGTTCCCTGCGAAATTCTTTCAGCCGGTCTCTAATTTCGGAATGCTTATTTCCTAAAATAGAGGCTGCAAGCAGTGCCGCGTTTACCGCGCCCGATCGCCCGATCGAAAGCGTTCCTACAGGAACGCCGGCAGGCATCTGGACGATGGAAAGCAGCGAATCCATACCGTTCAAGGCTTTGGACTGTACCGGTACGCCAAGAACGGGAAGTATTGTTTTCGAAGCCGCCATTCCGGGGAGATGAGCGGCACCTCCCGCACCGGCGATTATTACCTCTATCCCGCGAGACTCAGCCTGTTCGGCATAGTGGAAGAGTTTGTCCGGCGTACGATGAGCGGAAACGACCTCGGTTTCGTAGGAGACCTTAAGCTCGTCCATCGTATCTGCGGCATGACGCATCGTCTCCCAGTCGGAGGTAGAGCCCATTATTAATCCAACAAGTGCGTGCATACTGTTTCTCCTAAATCATATCCCGTTCAAAATACCACGATTATCGGATAATAAAAAGAGATTAGCGGCTCCGGGTAGAATCGAGGGATTGCTCGATCCGCGCCACCATCAAATTCTTCCCGCTTTACCGACTTTTTACCCCCTCGGGTGATCTCACCCCGGTACTGTATCCGTAGGACTCTTTCTCTCCTGAAAAAGAGGGCCGGAATGAGGGCAGCCACGCGAATACGGCCACGAACACCGAGAGGAGAACTCCCGCGCTAACTATCAATGCACCGGAGTAGGAACCGAAAGTATCGGCAAACCATCCGCCTATAGGAGGACCCAGAAGGGCAGCCAGTCCATATCCTATAAAGACCACGGGATAAAGTCGCGGGAGATAGCCGACACCAAATATATCTACGACGGAAGAAGCGTACACGACAAAACAGGCTCCGAATCCAAATCCTATCAAAACCGAAACAGCCAATAGAACCGCGGCGTCGGTTATGAATAATGGCGGAAGCAGTGCAAAAAAGAGGGCCCCCAGAGAGAGTAGTATGGTCTTTCGTGAACCAAGCTGATCGTGGACCCGCCCCCAGGCCAGACGCCCCACGGTATTTCCCACGGCAAAAAGAGGGATCGCGAGAGCCGAATGATAATCACTTAGTCCTAGATTCAACTGCATCGGTTTGAGATTTCCGGAAACAAGAAGCCCGGCAAAGGTACCGGAGAACATACCGATCCATATCAATAAAAATCGGGGGGAGAACAGATAAGAACGTAATGATGCTCTCTTTATTCCGGTATCACTCTTTGTAGTTGAAGCTGGCGGATCGGCGAGAAACATGGCGGCAGTAAAAGCCATTCCTCCAAGCCCGATGCCGATTATC
>CAZJBZ010000079.1:0-14225 GCA_964543975.1 uncultured Spirochaetales bacterium | reverse complement strand
ATGATGATACTCCTCGTATTTCTCCCGTAAACCTTTCAGAATATCGACAGCCTCATCACGTGTCGGTTCGGTAACTTCGATCTTCTGAAACCGCCGCGAAAGCGCTCTGTCCTTATCAAAGGACTTTTTAAACTCTTCAAAGGTAGTCGATCCTATACACCGTAGTTTTCCCGAAGCCAATGCCGGTTTGAGAAGGTTGGACGCGTCCATAGTTCCTCCGGATACGGCACCGGCCCCGATGATTGTATGAATTTCATCGATAAAAAGAATAACCTTCTCTTTTTTCTGAAGTTCGGATATCACCTTTTTCATCCGCTCTTCAAAATCACCTCTGAATCTGGTTCCGGCAATCAAAGCCCCCATATCCAGGGAATAGATTTCAAACCGCTTGAGTATAGCAGGCACCTTCTCTTCAGCTATTCTTTGCGCAAGCCCCTCAGCTATGGCCGTTTTCCCTACCCCGGGATCTCCGACCAACACGGGGTTATTTTTAAGTCTTCGGCAAAGCACCTGGACCGTTCTCTCGACGATGTCTTCCCGACCGATCAACGGCTCAAGCTTTCCCTCCGCCGCCACCTTGGTCAGCTCCATGGTAAAGGATTCGAGCGCGCTTTTCCCGAGCTTCTTTCTTCCGGTCTTCGCGGTCTGTTCCTCAAGCACCTCTTTGTCTTCCCGTTCCGACTGTCCGCGGGAGGAGAGACTTCCGTGAGAAACAGCTTTGAGAAGCTCGAGGCGGGAAATTCCCGCCTTCTTTAAATAATAAGAGCCGAAAGCGTTCTCTTCATCATAAATAGAGACAATAATATCACCAATATCGACTTCACCCTTTTGGGAAGATTCGGTATGAAAAACCGCCCGTTCGATTACCTCTTGAAATCCGATGGATTGAACAGGTTCCTTATTCTTTGTCACCGGAACATTTTTTTCCAGATACGTTTCAATCTCTTCGAGAATAATATCCGGATCGGCACCACAGCTTTCAATGATTTCCCTGGAGCTGTCCAGGAATAAAGCCGCATAGAGGATGTGTTCAGGGGTTAAATATTCATGCTTCTTATCTTTAGCATCCTGATATGCCGAATTCAGTATTGCTTGAACATCTTCATTTATTCTCATACTCATTCCAACTCACGCTTTTTCAAGTGTACATTTGAGGGGAAACTCCCGCTCCTTCGCCATCCGTCCGACCTGTGCTACCTTCGTTACCGCTATATCGTAGGGAAATATACCGACAAATCCTTTACCCTTTTTATGTACATCGAGCATTATCTTCGTTGCTTCAACGGCATTTTTATGAAAGATTCTTATAAGTACTTCCACGACAAAATCCATGGTGGTATAATGGTCATTGTGAAGAATAACGCGATACATATCGGGTTCTTTGAGTTCTTCATCCTGCTCCTCATGTACTTCATGCCGAACATCACTTAATTCCGCCATACCTGAATAGTACGACGATTTTTTTATCAAGACAAGGGAGGCAATCGCCTTACCTGAGGCACTTGCAAAAATCGCTATTTTAGCGGTGCAGAAAAAATTAAATAAATATACTATATACAATTGTAATTTTTGCAAGTGCCACTTAGCCCCATTTTGAAAGAAGCTCCACCTCATTAGACAACTTTTATAGAATATTGTAAACTGTAGATACGATGAAGAAGACAATCGCTTTAGATTTAGGCGGAACTAATGTCAATGGTGCTCTGCTGGAAGGGATCTCAATTATCCAGACAAAAAAGAAAAAGACGAAAGCTGAAGAAGGGGTGGATGCAGTTGTCGAGCAGATGATCGATGTTATCGAATCGTTATTACAAAAAGGCGACGTTTCAATCAAAGATATTGTAGGCATTGCTGTTGCCGTGCCGGGAATGATCGATAAAAAGAAAGGGACCATTCTTTTCACCCCCAACATCGGCTTCAAAGATTTTCCTCTTGTGAAAAAATTGCAAAAGACCTTTGAGGTATCTATCCTGCTGGAAAACGACGTCAACGCGGGGACCTACGGAGAGTTTGTGGCAGGTGCCGCGAAAGGCGCGGACAATGTTCTCGGTATATTCCCGGGAACAGGAATCGGCGGAGGCTTAATAATCGACGGTCGTCTCTACCGCGGGGCCGGAGGAAATGCCGGAGAAGTCGGTCATATGATTATTCAGACTGACGGTCCTCTCTGTAATTGCGGTCAATACGGTTGTCTGGAAGCACTTGCCAGCAGAACCGGCATTTCGAAAGACGCCGTCGCGCTTGCCGGTTCCGGGAAAGCTCCCGTCATCTATGAAGAAGCTGGGACCGACTTCAAAAATTATAAAAGTAAAGTTTTTGAAACGGCATATCTGGAGAACGATTCAAAGGTAGTGCGCGTCGTTCAGCGGGCGGCACATTTTCTCGGTATCGGGATAGCCAACTGCATTAATATACTCAATCCGGAAATCGTCGTTATCGGGGGCGGCTTGATAGAAAGATTAGGTGCTTTTTATTTGAAAAGCATAGAACAATCCATGGAAGAACACGCGCTTCCTTCGGCATTAAGCAGTGTCAAATTGGTCCAAGCAGCCTTAGGCGACGATGCCGCTCTTATCGGCGGCGCCGGATTGCTCATGGAAGAAGAAAAGTAGGCTGTCCCTTATGAACACTCATACTAATAGATTGACGGCGGTCATAGACATCGGGTCGACCGCTATTCGAATGCTGATCGCCAATATTTACTCCGACGGAAATTGGAAAATCGTCGACCGGGCGGAGAAATCATTCAACTTAGGGAAAGATGTCTTCGTTACAGGTAAAATAAGTAAAGAATCTCTCGTTCAAGCACTCCATATTTTAGTTGGGTTCAAAGAACTGCTAAACGGGTGGCAAATCGACAACAAGGACGTTAAAGTCATTGCAACCAGTGCGATAAGAGAAGCACACAATCGTGATACCTTTATCGACCGGGTGGCGGTGAAAACAGGACTATCGGTCCAGATTATCGAAGGGATAGAAGAAAACCAACTGACCTATATAGCCGTTCAGTTTGCCATTCAGGATATGCAGCCCGAGCTTTCGCGGTCCAACAGTCTGATCATAGAAGTCGGCGGCGGCAGTACCGAGGTGATGATGCTGCAGCGGGGGAAAATGGTCGCCGCTCATTCTCTCAATATCGGGATTGTCCGTATCGAACAACAGATAAAATCAATGCCCGGGATCAATCAGTTGGAGAGGTTTCTCCAAGAGCAGATAACCACAACCCGAGACATGCTGGGCGCGGAACTGCCGTTGAAAAGGGTCCGCTATTTTATAGCGGTGGGGGGACATGCCCGGCTTGTTGCCCAAAAAGCGGGAAAAAAGATCAACCAATGGCACTCATATATAGAAAAACAAGATTTCGACGATTTCGTCGATCAGGTGAAATTCCTTTCCCCTGAAGAATGTGTGAATAAACTCAATATCTCTTACAGTGACGCGGATGGGTTGGTTACCGCACTTTTTATCTACCAATACTTCTTACAGGGGACCATCGCCACCTCCCTCATCGTGCCTTCCATAAGTATCCGTGAAGGAATATTACTTTCCATGACATTGTCTCCCGACCAGTTAATCCAGGGAAAATTCGACTCACAAGTTGTAACCTCCGCCATCTCGTTGGGACGGAAATTCCACTTCGATGAAAATCATTCACTTCACGTCGCGGAATTATCACTCCAACTTTATGACGGGCTGAAGAAAGTCCATAATTTAGACGAACATTCCAGACTCCTCCTTCATGTAGCCGGAATTCTTCACGATGTAGGCACGTATGTCCGTTTCAGCGGTCATCATAAACACGGCCAATATATCGTCATGAACTCGGAAATATTCGGTCTTCACCGTGACGATTTGCGGATCGTCTCCAATGTGGTTCGGTATCATCGGAAAGCGCTTCCCATGCCCAGTCATGTATCATATATATCACTCCATCGAGAAGATCGGGTGCAAGTATTAAAGTTATCGGCAATTTTACGTGTGGCGGATGCCTTAGACAGAGGACACACGCAACGCATAACCGAACTACGTGTAGAAAATCGAGACGACGAAATTATTATCCATTGTACGAGCAAAGGTGATTACTCTTCAGAACGATTAGCTCTTTCTACTAAATCCAACCTATTTCAGGAAGTGTTCGGAATGGACGTTATACTAACATAAAAGGACCGGTTACGAGAGATTTACAGGATTATTCAATGGAAAAAGATGAAACAATACAGATAAACGAAAAATCAGGCGGCAACGTCCCCTTTTTTAATCGTGAATTAAGCTGGATAGAGTTCAACAGACGAGTGTTGGAAGAGGCTTTCGATGAATCTGTACCCCTCCTTGAACGACTGAAATTTGTCTCTATCGTCGCTGCGAATTTCAATGAGTTTTTCATGGTCCGGGTGGCGACCATTAAACGGCATATCAGACAAGGTAATAAAGTCCGTTGCCCGTCAGGGATCACCCCGTCACAGCTTCTCTCGAAAATTGAAGAGAAAGTCAAAGAGATAATTGCCCGTAAACACGACTGTTTGGAAAACGATTTTATTCCCGCACTACGCGAAAACGGAATCATCTATGTCGATCCGCGTAACTATTCCATGACCCAACAACGCGCCGTAGAACAGCTTTTCGATCAAGAGATATATTTAACTTTGACGCCCGTGCGCGTTGAACAGAAAAAAGAATTCCCTTTTACGAATAACCTCAGCATGAATTTTCTCTATAAAATGAATCCTGTCTTAGAGGACGAAGATGAAGGCCCCCATTATTCGATCGTGCAGATACCGTCTGTTTTGAGCAGAATCCATTGGCTCCCGGGCGATGATGAAAATCTCTGTTTTACCTTTTTAGAGGATATCATAGTCAATAACAGCGAAAAACTATTCCCCGGGTATAAGATTGTAGAGTATCTTCTCTTTCGAGTAACCCGAGACGCGGACCTAAGTGTTGATGAAGAAAGAGATGAAGATTTTGTCGAAGCGATGGAAGAACTGCTTATCGACAGACAGAGAAGTCGTCCCGTTCGGTTGGAAACCGTTGTGAACAGCGAGAGCCTGCTCGAGATGCTGAAAAATGAACTCGAGCTCAACGACCGGGATATCTATATTCTTCCGAGGCATCTCGACTTAAGCTGTCTCGCGGACATAGCCGAGATATCCGACTTTGATTCACTGCGTTATGAAAAGTGGAAACCGCGGCGTCCGGCAGATATCCCTGAAGATGCATACCTTTGGGACATACTAAAAAGGCGTGACGCTCTGCTTCACCATCCTTATGAATCTTTCGATCCGGTTATCAACCTTATCAACGATGCTGCCGAAGACCCGCAGGTTTTAGCAATTAAGATGACCCTCTATCGAACAAGCGGAGAGTCACCTATTATCAAAGCACTCATAAAGGCCGCTGAAAACGGGAAACAGGTAGCCGTAATGGTAGAGCTCAAGGCACGGTTCGATGAAGAACGGAACATAGGATGGGCCTCCCAGTTGGAACGGGCCGGAGTCATTGTCGTGTATGGTATTGCTCATCTGAAAGTCCACTCCAAAGCGTTGATGATCGTACGTAAAGAGACCGAAGGAATTAAACGGTATGTTCAACTGGGTACGGGTAATTATAATGATAAAACCGCGAAATTATATACAGATTTCAGCTTTCTCACTACTCGAGAAGATATCACTCTTGAAGTAGCTCAGTTTTTCAACGCCGTAACCGGATATTCATCGGTACCTAATCTCAAAAAATTGGTTATGGCACCCATAGCGCTGAAAAACAAACTCCTCTTCCTCATTAATCGAGAAACGGAAAGGAGTACTCCTCATACACCCGGCCGTATTATGGCAAAAATGAACTCACTTTCCGATCCGGATATTATAAGAGCGTTATATGAGGCGTCTCAAAACGGGGTCAAAATTGAACTCAATGTCAGAGGCATCTGCATGTTGGTACCGGGAATAAAAGAGCTTTCGGAGACAATATCGGTGGTCAGCATTGTCGATCGTTATCTCGAACACAGCAGAATATTCTATTTTTACAACATGGGCGATCCGGAACTGTTTTTAGCAAGCGCGGATTGGATGCCGCGAAATCTTGAACGGAGAGTGGAGCTAATGTTCCCTGTCGAGTCCGAAAGGTTAAAGAAATCACTCGTTGACACACTCAAGGTTTTCTTAAGCGATAATGTAAAGGCAAAAGTACTTCAACCGGACGGTTCCTACAAAAAACGGGAAATGGAAGCAGAGGGCAGAAAGATTCGGGCCCAGAAATTTTTTTATGAAGCCGCAGTAGAAAAAGAGAGAAAAGCGGCACGAACTCCTACCCGTGATTTTTCCGTGCGGCGGACCCCCCCCGATAAAAACCTTTAATTTGTTGTCGTACCGCGGACCATGGGGACAAAAAAAACACGATCGTTTACCGAAGGTAGTGGTGCATCAATTTTCGCACGTTTTCTATACATTCCCCGCAACCGGTCCCAATTTTTGTCCTATTCTGAAGCTGTTCGAACGTTGTGTCGCCCTGCTTTACAGCCTCTTCAATGTCCGCCTCGGTTACCCCCATACACTCACAAACAATCCGCGTTTCTTTCTGCTTAATTTTATGTGAAAGGCCGTTCCGTGAATAATAATCCTCTATCGCGGTACGAAGGGCTTTATCACCTAATACGGAACAGTGAATCTTGTGTTCAGGAAGCCCCTCCAATCTGTTAACGATATCACTCGGTTTAACACGATACGCTTCTTCAAGAGTCATCCCCTTTACAGCTTCAGACAGCATCGAGGTGCTTGCAATAGCACTCGCGCAGCCGTACGTTTTCCACTTGCAGTCCACGATTTTATCGTCTTCCACTTTAATGACAATCATCATCTGATCACCACAACGTATGTTTCCAACAATACCTTTCCCGTCTTCTCGGTAGGTATCCTCATCTTCCAATATATTTTTCGGATTCATAAAATGCTCTTTTACTACATCCGAATACATCCAATTAAAGTTATTTGACATTTTTCCCTCTCCCTTTTCTCTTTCCCAATTGGGCCTACCATGAAAAAATCAATTCCCCCCGATTACGTGCCGGGATCTATTGATTTCCGGACTCGCTGACGAGTCGAACCTGGTGGACGGTTCTATCCGTACAGAGAGTTGACATTTTGCGTAATCGCTCAATAATAGGCGGCAGTTTTTCTATAACATAGTCAACATCCTCTCTTGTATTTTCCCTACCCAGACTAAACCGTATGGACCCGTGAGCGTATTCCATTTCTTCGCAAATGCTTGTGATGACGTATGAAGGTTCCAAACTGCCGGTAGCACAGGCGGACCCTGTCGAGACTTCTATTCCCTCCATGTCGAGATAGAGAAGAATCGATTCTCCCTCCGCCCCTAAAAAACTAACATTTAAAGTCCCGGGTAGCGATTTTTCAGGATGACCATTGATTCGTATATCGGGGACGACCTCTTCGATCCCCCGCCTCAACCTGTTTTTCAGTTCTAATTGTCGTTCAGCCTCATCTTCCATCTCCTCTTCAGCGATTGAAACCGCCTTGCCCATTGCGATTATGGAGGGGCTATTCAAGGTGCCTGCCCGCCGTCCTTCTTCCTGGTGACCGCCGTGTATCAATTGCAACAGCGGGGCCCCTTTGCGAACGAACAACCCTCCGACCCCTTTTGGACCGTACAACTTATGACCTGAAAAACTGCAATAATCGAGGCCGAGATCGTTAACATCTAAAGGAAGTTTTCCAACAAGTTGGACTGCATCGGTGTGGACAAGCACCCCTTTATCATGAGCGATCCTCGCTATTGATTTGATGTCTTGTAATGTGCCAATCTCATTATTGGCAGCCATAACGGAAACCAGTTTCACCTTTCCATTCAAAGCCTCCTCCACGTGGTCCATGTCCACCAATCCATACTGATCAACCCCGACAATAGTAACGGGTACTCCGCGCGAGCCTAAATACCGAACAGTATTGAGAACACTCGGATGTTCGACGGCACTGGTTACAATGCCGAAATCCGTCCCACATAGTTCAAGAAATGTTTTTAATACGGTATTATTCGATTCCGATCCGCCGTCGGTAAAAATGATTTCTTCAGGTTGGGCACCGATTAACCGGGCTGTTTCCTGTCTCGCGTTTTCCACAAGCCCTCCTGCTTCTCTTCCCAGTCGATGCATGCTGGAAGCGTTTCCGTAACAATCCAACATTTCAATATAAGCAGCTTTAACCGAGGGATGAATAGGTGTTGTCGCGTTGTTGTCCATGTAAACCGTTCTTTTACTCATGAATCCTCCTTCAGAGAATCGGGAACCTCTAATACGGAATCGAGTGTCTTTGACGATAAAAACCGCACGATATGGTCCTGGAACTCACGCCACACCGGCTTTGTGTTACACCCCTCATTCCTTTCACAACTGTTCTCGTCTTTAAGACAGTTTACAGCGGTTACCGGTCCATCTATCGCGACAACAAGGTCATACAACGTTATCTCACTCGGAGAACGGGTTAAGGAGTATCCCCCAAACGGACCTCTTTCACTCCGTACAATTCCCGCTTTTTTCAATTGCTTAAAAATGTTTTCCAGATACTTTCGTGATATTCCTTCCGATGTAGAGACTGTCCCCAAAGTTACCACATCTTTGTTTTTACTGCCGGCAATTCTTGTGAGTGCCCGAAGAGCATATCGTATTTGTGTTGAAACCGTAAACACTATCGATTCCCTTTATCCTACTTATCCTATAATTTATATATGCATTATACGAATACAAATCAATTTTGTCAAGGTTTTCGTGCCGCTTGTTCAGAGTGCGCCACAAAATATTGGAATTGTCTCTTTGCAAAGATGCGGGCTTTGAGATATACTTAGAGAAGGGAAAACGAATTGATTTGGAGGTTGCTTTGAAAAAGTATGCATTGGTACTGTCTTTATTTGTTGTGTTTACCTCGGTTGTTTGTAGTCAATTCTATAAAGATCTCTCCCAGGCGGAGAGAAAACACCTTGCGGAAGCATATTATCTGGTCGGGCTTCAGTACAGAGAAGTCGGTAAATCAGATAAAGGTGATGATTTTGTATGGATGGCAAAAAGAATATACCCGGAGTTAAGACCTGAAACGATCGATCCGGAGAAGGTACGCAGGGGAAGACCAATAGAAGTATACGCGGCATGGCGTCCTTCACCGGCATCCGTTCCCCAAGGTGAGGCGGCCGCTAAGGCGATACAATATCGGTTATTCCGCTTCCTACAAGGCTTTTACACCGAAGAGAGTGAAGTTTTTCGTCCCATTTTGAATGATACCGTTTATGCCCCCCCCATACCCACCGGTGTCGACATTGAGTCTGCCATAGAATACGCGGAAAAGTACTTTGAAGAGCAGCCTCTCTCCGAAACTCCGCCACAAAAAATGTTCGACATTCAATCGATAACTGTCGAGCAACTGACAAGAAACGTATGGTATGCGACTCTCGATTTTAAAAAAAGCGATCCGTTTAATCTCATATCATACCTCGACAACACTACCTTAACTCAAAACTTTTTCTTCCAAATCGATGATGATAAATGGAAATTATTTGCGGCCGGTTTTGGTCCCGATGAGATGCAGCACATAATCACACCGAAAACCTCGATAAAAAACACAATCATCAACTGCATCGAGGCGTTTATCAATAAAGACGCCGACAAAGCGGTCACCTATTTCACCGACCCATTTATGCGGATACCGTTCGATAAACCGATTACCCGCTCGGAATTGAAAGAGACTTTTATCGGTTACTTTGAAGAATTCGATTTCAGATCACTGACATCAGTAACACTAACCGTTGATGTAGTCAAAGAGGAACAGCTGGCTACTGTGGATGGGACTACGTACAAAGCCACGATTGATTTTCCGCGCTATATCGCGGATAAACTTCCCTTATGGCCGGATTTCAGCGGTTATTATTTTGCCTATGATGAGACCGAAGCAACGTGGAAAATTGCAGCGGTTTTCTAAAAGCTTCTACATATCCGCAGGTATCGGGGAGATGGCCGGTAAAGAGGGCGTGAAATATCGTTAATTTTTTACAATCTTTGCATACGGAAAAGCGGTTTTCATACACAGTGCACTGTTTTGTCGCCGGATATAGGTGTTTGCAAGGAGAATTGTAATCGATATAGTAGCCGCCCTTAATCGAAAGTTTTTTTTCATAACAACAGATTCCACACTGTTTACAATACGATTCCCACTTCTCTTTTCTTTCTCTGTTCCATTCTCGTAATCTGTCAAACATAAAACCTCGGAAGAAGAAATTCAGAACTCGAGAGGCGCGAAATAGCCGGACTCATCGCGGCCGCTTTTTTTATAGAGAAAAACCTCAGCTTCTAACGGAATAAAAGCCTCTCCAAAATTTGTCTCAGCGGAAGAGGAATAGGTGAAAACATAAACTCCACTCTTCTGAGATAGAATTCGCTCAATCAATCTTCCAATACCTTTCGGTTCATAAAGATAAAACTCATCACCGCCCGTTTCTCGGCAGAGATAATCAAATTCTTCACTTTTCTGGGTTTGGTCCAGGTAGACACAATAAAAAACAATACCGTTGTTCTTCATATACTGCATCGTCTCCGCCAGACTATAGTTATGAAAAGTTGGCTGCTCGCTTTCACCGGACGCTACATAGATTATGGCCCTCTTGTTTCTACTGGGAATCAACTCCGAAACGGCCATCCGTATGCCGAGATCAAACTGCCAATCTGAAGAAAACCCATTTTCAATTGCTCTTCCTAAAACGCCCATAACATTCGCCCCGGATTCCGCCTCCATAACCGGCTGCTCACCGGCGGAAATAAGGGCGGCAGTTCCTCTTCCTTGCAATTCTTGAGAGAGGACCGTCATCGCCCGGACAATTTTTGCCTGTTTCGTTTTCATTTCCGGGGATTTTTCAATAACAAAAGCTATATCGGCGGCTTCCGCTTTATGGGACGCGAATTCAAAAGAAAGATTGTTTGCCGGTCGATGGTTTTCCGTAATAATAAAGTTCCTGTTGTCGAAACCTACAATCGGGTCTCCTTTCCTGTTCTCAACCAGTACGGAAAATTGAACATGAGGGTAATCCTCCGAAAACACACGATCGATAGAGACGGTATAACCGGAATAGAGACTCGATAATTTCGAAAGAATGAATATCTGTTCCCGATTAAAATCAACAGCCAACAGATTACCATTGGCATCTATGACGGAAGAAAGAATTTTATCGGCCCGATTCTCTATATCGGTGACGGTAGTGACCAATTCCTTATCTAAATCGAATGTAACTATTCGTTGAGAATCCGAGATAAGAAATACCCCGTCTTCCAGCAAAGCGATATCTTCAGGACCGGTAAGCCGGTCCTGAGCTAAGGTAGTGATATAATTTCCGCTTAAATCAAAAACAAAAATGCATTTTTCTACGGAATCGGCCACAAAAACCTTTTGTCTATGGACAATAATTCCGGATGGTGCTGATAACCCTTCGAAAAAGGAAGTCTTTTTGCCGAAAGAAAGAATGAAATCTCCCTCATAATTAAATTTGCATACCTGCCGGTTTCCCCAATCGGTAACGTAGAGATACCCCTCTCCGTCGTCGGCAATATATTGAGGGCCGATAACCGTGCCTCCTCCTTCACCCAATTTTCCGAAGCTATATCGTATATACCCCTGATTATCGGACCGCGTAATTCGGTTTCCCGCAAACTCCGTGATAAAAAGGTCCCCATTTTCCGTTTCGACTACGTCGAAGGGATGGTCGAAACCTTGCAAACCACCGCGCAATCTTCTTTCCAACGCCCCGTTTACATTGAAGAGGATTATTTCATTCGAACCAAAGGCGACCACGTAAAAACTACCGTCCGGCCGCGCGGTAATGCTCGTCGGTCTTGAAAAGAGCTTGTAATCTTCCCGTGCCGCTTCCAGCGTTGAAGCCAACACGAACCGGTCGTCTCGATAAACCTCTTCACCGAAACCTCTCCTATATTGAATCGTATCTACCTTGTTGCGGAGTAACGCGCCGGCCTCTTGCGAATCGATAAGGGTCTGCCAAATCCGGAGGGCGGCTTCTTCAAAGCCCGAACGGTAATACGCTTTACCCAGCCACTCTTTTGTTTTTGGATCATTCGGTTTGAAGGTAAGCGATTTTTCAAAGGACAAAATCGCTTTATTGAAAAAGCCGTTATTGAAGGCCTGTACGCCCCAACGGAACTCTTCTTCCGCTCTTACCGCGTCCATATCAATTTCCTGTGAAGAAAGCGGGACAAGAATAATCATGAAGAAAAACAGCAGGAGGCAGGCCGGTGATGAACGTTGTTTAGTTGGCTTCACAGCTCATGAGTATATCGCTCTTATGCCAAAATATCTACCTCATGATCCTCGACGGGGAGTGTTATTTCTCCTCGAAGACCGAGATAGAGAATAGCTTTTATCTCTTTTGGTTCAATAAGTCTCGGCGTTCGTTCTATAGCGGTTTGAGGCATTAGATTGTATAACAGTTTAATCTGTTCAACCATATCTCTTACTCTCCGTTTAGATTTTCGGAATATAAAAGCAATAGTTTAATTATTTTATTTTTATGGTTCCGGGATGAACCGCGGCCGTCTTCTCGTCTCACTCATCGTCAGCCGGCAGAGGGATAAACCGCCTCCGCGCGATACTATAAAACTCTTAATGTATGAAGCACAATGTCATACAAAAACTGTGACGCAGTCAGTAGAAGCTTGGGGAATTTAATTGATAATTTTCCGTCTGCTTTATCGGAAATAACACGGATCAACAGCGAAGGAATTTGATTCAATTGTGCCGTTAAACAGACACCATAACCTTCCATATCTACCGCAATCCCGTGTAATTCTCTGGTGAGGAATGAATATTCTTCCCCGGTACGGTTTGTTAAAAATGTATCGCCCGTAACAATTCTCCCTTTCCACAAACGGTTTGGTAAATCCAAACGGCCGCCATTACCGCGAAAGGGCCGGGCAGGCTTTGCTTTTCTCTCTCGGTCAAAAGAAAGGGCCGCATCAACCAGTTTCGGATCGCATTGAACAATACGAAAGGCAGGATCAGGAGATTCCCCTCTTTTAAAGCCGAAACGCGTAACATCCATATCCCACTGGCAACAGGAATCGGCAACGACGACATCCCCTATGGCCGGCGATTCCTCCAGCCCTCCGGCCAGTCCGACATAGATACAAGCTTTTGGAGAATAGTGGTCAACAGCATACTGTATAGAAGCGGCACTAAGGGTTTTCCCTACACCGGTGGCAAAAAGGACCACAGGATGTCCCTCGATCACCCCTTGTGTGAAGACACGTCCTCCCCATTTCAGAGTGGTCGGTTGGGAAACACGTTTTTTAAAAGCCTTTATTTCACCTTCCAAAGCACCGGCAATAAGAAACATCAATCATCTCCTTAGGCAGCGGCAGGAATTGAGGCCGTCCAATATCCATGATAGGCTCTACTAAATATGGAATTACGAGATCGATCATCACCATACGGACCCTTTTTACAATTTAAACATCGGATTAATTCGGTCCTCGACTTAGAGATAGTTGAGTTCTTCCAGGCCGCCGTAATGCAGTATTACCGGAACAACGGACGGCACTTTCCTTGGCGGGAAACCTCCGATCCATATCATATCCTTGTCTCCGAAATGATGCTTCAACAGACACAAACGGCCCGAGTAGTGCCGAAATTTAAGGATTTTATTGCAGCTTTTCCTTCGTTTGACGCTCTTGCTATGGCTTCTTTCTATGACATTCTCTCCGTTTGGCAGGGTTTAGGATATAACAGAAGAGCAAAAGCGTTGAAAGCCATAGGAGAGACCGTCGTCCGGAAATACAACGGAACTCTTCCTGATACCCCCGAATCTCTTGAACGGTTTCCGGGTATCGGGTGGGCAACGGCCCGTTCTATTACGGCGTTCGCTTATGGTAAACCGGTCGTGTTTTTAGAGACCAACATCCGCTCCGTTTTTCTCTACACCTTCTTTGCTGAAGAGGAATTGGTTCGCGACAAGGATATCCTTCCGCTTGTAGAACAGACTCTGTATCGGCAAGATATAAAGAACTGGTATAACGCGCTGATGGATTACGGAGTAGTGCTTAAATCTTTGGATCCTGAAACAGCAAAGAAAAGTGCCCACTATAGCAGACAGTCGCCGTTTGCTAACTCGAATCGCCAAATTAGAGGTGAAATTGTGCGGCTATTAACTTCAGACACGGAGATCACAAG